>CAMDJZ010000008.1 GCA_945901265.1 Rickettsia typhi | reverse complement strand
TTTTCACTAATTGAGTTATCAATTGTGATTTTAATAATTGGTATCTTGGTTGCAGGAGTTACGCAAAGCTCAAGATTAGTTTCTGCAATGAAACTATCTTCAGCTAGATCAATGACCATGAACTCTCCAGTGCCTGCGATAAAAGATATATATTCGTGGCATGAAACATGTCTAGATACAAGTTTTGATGTGGCTGAGGCTTCAGATGGGACTAACATTACCAATTGGTATGATCTAAATCCGCAAATAGCTTCAGGTAAACTTGATTTTAAACAAATCACTCTTGCGGCAAAACCTCTTTACAAAACTTATGCGATTAATAGTTTGCCAGCTATTTATTTTGATGGAAATGACTCTATGAATACCAATATTGCTACTGCGTCAGTTCTTGGTTCGAAATCTGCAACTTTATTTTTTGTTTTTAAGCCAAGAACCGCATTGCAACAAGGATTTTTAATTTCCCAACCCTATACAACTTGTGCAAATAATATAGAAATAGGGCATACCACTGGAAATTTAAGTAGCGGAAATTTCGGAGTTCATTCTGGTTGTAACAAAGCAACGGTTACTGGTCCAAATATTATTGGAAATAATAATCCGATCATTATTTCGATGGTTTTTTTATCAGCCCCTTTAACAAGTGGGGTCACAAGCAATATTAAAATTTTTAAAAATGGCGGAAATGAATTAACTTTATATGCTGATGCGGGAGGTTATAATTCATCATTGGGAGGATCTTATGCTTTAGAAAATTATAGCTTATATATGGGATCCAGATTTGACTGGAGGACAACGCTAAATGCCTATTATAGTGGATTGATTGGTGAGGTAATAATTTTTTCTCGATCATTAAGAGCTGAAGAAAGGCAAGATGTCGAAAAATATCTCGGTAAAAAATGGGGAATTGCTGTTCAGTAATTTTTTACCTTTCTTTAATTAAAAGCATTTAATCTTATAAAATTTTTAATTTGTTTTTAAAGTTAAGATTTTTTAAAATTATAAAAAAATGTTAAATTTTGAAAATAGTTTTTATCATCAATTTTCGCTCGATTTTTACCAAAAAATTAATCCTCAAAATTTCCCCAAGGCAGATTTGGCATACTTCAATGATGATTTAGTTCAAGAATTAAATTTATCAAAAAAAGATTTAAAAAAATCGCAAATTCAAGAAATTTATAAGGAAATTTTTTCAGGTCAAAAAATTCACTCAACTTCAATTCCCATTGCTTTAGCATATGCGGGACATCAATTCGGAAATTTTGTTTCACAGCTTGGCGATGGTCGAGCTATTTTGCTTGGCGAAATTGTAAGCAATGCTCAACGCTTTGATGTCCAATTGAAAGGCAGCGGACCAACAAAATTTTCGCGTAATGGCGATGGGCTGATGACTTTAGGTTCGGCAATTCGCGAATTAATCATTGGCGAAGCCTTGCATTATTTACAAATTCCTGCAACAAGAATTTTAACTTTGTGTATAACCAATGAATCGGTCTATCGACAGGAAGTCAATATGGGAGCGGTGATTGCGCGTGTTGCAAAAAGCCATATTCGTGTTGGCACTTTTGAATATTTTGCTTCAAGAGGTAATAACAAGGCCATTCAACAGCTTTGTGAATATGTAATAAATCGCCATTTTCCTCAAGAAAACACCCAACCAAAATCACTTGCAAAATTATTTAACGATATTGTTTTTGCGCAAGCTAACTTGATTGCAAAGCTTCAGGCAAATGGCTTTATCCATGGCGTTATGAATAGCGATAATATGGCGATAAGTGGACAAGCAATTGATTTTGGTCCTTGTGCTTTTTTAGATGAATATAATTCAAAAAAAGTTTTTAGCGCTATTGATCGAGATGGTCGTTACGCTTACGCAAATCAGGGTAAAATCGCTAAATGGAATTTGTGGATTTTAGCAAATTGTTTATCATTAATTCATAAAAACTCTCAAGAGTTATTAGAAATTTTAGATTTATTTGAAAATGAATTTGATGAAAAATATCAAAAAATTATGGCGAAAAAATTTGGTTTTGAAAAGCAAATTCCACAAAAATTAATTGCTGATTTTTTAGAAATTTTACAACAAAAAAATTGCGATTATCAGCAAAGTTTTTTTAATTTAAGTGATGATTTATTATGCCAAAAGCCCAGGATAATCAAGGATGAAGAATATTATAAATGGTTTTTATCTTGGCAAAATTTATTGCAACAAGAATATGACTTAAGTGACAAAAATATTTTAAAAAAAATTGCCAAAAAAATGCGCTCAATTAACCCTTTCATTATTGCACGCAATCACATTGTTCAAGAAGTTATTGAGGCTGGAAATAATTTGGATTTTAAACCGCTTGAAAATTTTTTAGAAGTTTTAAAAAATCCTTTTAATTATGATGAAAAAAATATTTTTTATCACACTCCTCCAAGCAATAGCCAAAAGGTTTTACAAACTTTTTGTGGAACTTGAAAATTTAAAAAATAATTTATGATAAAAAACTTGATAAAAATAATTGGCAAGAATTAAAAGAAATTCGCCTTGAAGCCCTTCAAAAATCGCCTGATAGTTTTTTAGCATCCTTTGAGGAAGAAAATCAAAATCCTGATAATTTTTGGATTGAAAAAATAGAAAACTCTTCGCAATTTGGATATTTTTTAAATAATAAAATTATTGGTTTTTGCCAATTAACATTTGAAAAAGCTGAAAAAATTTCACACATAATGACACTTTCTTCAATGTATGTTAAAGATGATTATAGGGGTAGAAATATTGGGCTAGAGCCTGAAGCTTCTTCGAGCTTTTAGAAAACTCTAGGGATGTAAGTCCTCAAGGGGTGAGTTATTGCTTGGAGGTTTCACTGATGTTTTTTATTAATGTAGGGAGGGATTATCAGGTATTTAAAATTTATATAAATCACCGCTCTAATGATCGCGAGCAATTACAAAATTAGTTAAATCAATTAATAATTCAGCTTTTTTGCCAAATTTTTTAAGATGAGAAATTGCCTGTTCGCGTAAAATTTGCAATTGTTTGTTACATTGATCTAACCCTATAATATCAACGATACTAGTGTTATCCTTGGCTTTTTTATGACTGATTTCATCGAGATTAATTTTGCCAATATTAATTCCTTGATGATCAAGAATATCATCACGAATTTGAAACGCCAAGCCAAGATCATTGGCAAAGAAACGTAATGATTTACGATCATCAGGAGATGAATGCCCAAGGATTCCTCCTGCTTCTGCTGAGACCATAAATAATTCACCTGTTTTTAAACGATGTAAATTAGCTAATTCTTCTTTAGAAATTTTTTTATTAGCATTTTCGATATCCATCATTTGTCCACCGGTCATCCCCATAAAACCAACAGCTTTGGCAATTGTTTTAATTAAATCACAACGTACCGCTGGATCATTGTGAGTTTGAATTTGCGCAAGAATTTCAAAAGCAAAAGTAAGCAATGAATCGCCAGCAAGAATAGCCGTCGCTTCGTTAAATTTTTTGTGATTTGTTGGTTGTCCTCTGCGAAAATCATCATTATCCATTGCTGGTAAATCATCGTGAATTAACGAATAACAGTGAATAAATTCTATAGCAGTTGCAGTATTGAGGGAAGTGAGGGCGGGAACGCCAAAAATTTTTGCTGAAGCAATTACTAAAAATGGTCGAATTCTTTTACCGTCAGAAAGCGCTGAATAACGCATCGCTTCAACGATTCTTGAATTTGAAAAATTTTCAGGCAATAAATCATGCATGCGTTTATGAACTAGGATTGAACATGCTAGTAAAGATTCGCGAAGTGATTTTTGTTCGAGCATATTTATTTTTTTAAAACTTTTGACAAATATCTTCCTGTAACAGAATTTTTATTTTTAGCAATTTCTTCAGGAGTTCCTTCGGCAACTATATATCCACCTTTCTCTCCGCCACAAGGTCCAATATCAATAATCCAATCTGCGGTTTTTAAAACATCTAAATTATGCTCAATTACTAAAATTGAATTTCCACTATCGACAAGTTTGTGAAGAACTTTAAGAAGTTTATTGATATCTTCAAAATGTAAACCGGTGGTGGGTTCGTCAAGAATATAAAGCGTGTCACCTGTAGCTTTTCTACTTAACTCTTTGGCGAGTTTTATTCTTTGTGCTTCGCCCCCCGACAATGTCGTAGCGCTTTGCCCAATTTTAATATAACCCAAACCAACATCGCATAATGCTTTAAATTTGTCGTTAATATGCGACATGCTTGAAAAAAAATCGCTAGCATCTTCAGCGGTCATTTCCAAGACATCAGAGATTGATTTGTTTTTATATTTTATTTCGAGAGTTTCGCGATTATATCTTTTGCTTTGGCAAGTTTCGCATTTAACATAAACATCGGGAAGAAAATGCATTTCAATTTTGATTACGCCATCGCCTTGGCAAGTTTCGCATCTTCCACCTTTGACATTAAAAGAAAATCTTCCAACCTTATAACCACGAGCTTTTGATTCATTTAAATTTGCGTAAAATTCACGAATAAAAGTAAATGCACCAACATAGGTACATGGATTTGAGCGCGGTGTTCGACCAATTGGCGATTGATCGATCTCGATAATCTTGTCAATAAAATGAAATCCAGAAATGCCTGTATATGGTCCTGGAACTAGTCTTGCCTTGTTAATAATTTTGTTTAGAGCGGGGTAAAGAGTTTTAATTATTAAACTTGATTTACCGCCACCTGAAATTCCAGATATAGCAGTAAAAATTTTTAATGGTAAATTTAGGGTGATATTTTTTAAATTATTAAGAGTCGCGCCTCTTAAATTAATCATTTTCTTTTCGTCAATTTTACGTCTTTTACTTGGTATTTCAATGGTTCTTTTGCCGCTTAAATATTGACCGGTAATGCTATTTTTATCATTGATCACAAATTCTGGTTTACCAGCAGAAATAATTTCGCCACCGTGAATACCAGCTCCCGGACCAACATCGATAAGATATTGAGCTTCGCGCATCATTTCTTCATCATGTTCAACAACAATCACTGAATTGCCTAAATCGCGCAGGTTTTTTAAAGTACAAATTAATTTCTCATTATCGGATTGATGAAGGCCAATTGACGGTTCGTCAAGAACATAAAGGACGCCGGATAATCCCGAACCAATTTGTGAGGCAAGGCGAATTCTTTGCGCTTCGCCTCCCGAAAGAGTTCCCGATTCACGACTTACTGTTAAATATTCGAGACCAACATTTTTTAAAAAACCTAAACGGCGAGTAATTTCCTTAAGCAATCTTTCGGAAATTTGTTGCTGCATATTGGTAAGATGATTGGGAAGTTCTTCAAACCATGTAAGAGATTTATCAATTGACATACGACTAATCTGGCCAATATGAAATCCAGCGATTTTAATGCATAAAGCTTGTTGATTTAGGCGATAGCCTCCGCAACTATCGCAAACACGAGAAGATTGAAATTTAGAAAATTCATCACCAGCATTTTCATCTTCATCTTCGGCAATTCTTTTTTGTAAAATATTTATCACGCCATCAAATGTTTTTTTAACTTTGATTGCTTTTAGTCCATCTTCGATTTTAAGTTCGATTTCTTCATCGCCAGTGCCGTAAAAAATTTTATTTTGCACTTCTTGACTTAGAGTTTTAAAGGGGGCGTCAAGACTAAATTTGTAAGTAAGAGACATAGCGCTTAGAACTTGCTGAAAAAATCTTTCTTGCGTTCCTTGCCACAATGAAATAGCGCCTTGACGCAGAGATAAATTTTCGTCTTCAATTATTAAGTCAGTACTAAAATATTGCTCTGTACCAAGCCCGTCACAGTGTTTACAAGCGCCAAATGGCGAATTAAAAGAAAATAATCTTGGTTCAATTTCGCCAATACTAAAATCCGAATCAGGACAAGAAAATTTTTCGCTGAAAAGAATAATATCTCCTTCGATTGCATTCAAAAGGTCATTATTTGTTTTGTCCTGAAGATTCTTTTTTTTATTTTTTTGTTCCTTAAGATGATTTTCTGGGAAGCTTACTATTTCGAGATAAAGTAAGCCTTCGCCAACTTTTAAAGCAGTTTCAACTGAATCAGAAACTCGGTTGCCAAGATCTTGCGTAATAACTATTCGGTCAATTATAACCTCAACATCATGTTTTTTATTCTTATCTAAAACTGGTAAAATTTCATTAAGGTCGTGAATTTTGCCATTGACCTTTAGTCTTTGAAAGCCTTGTTTGCGGGCATTCATCATTTCTTTACGAAACTCACCTTTTTGACCGCGAACTATTGGCGCAAGAATGTAAATCCTAGTATTTTTGGGTAAAGATAAAATTTTATCAACAATTACCGAGGCTGATTGACTAACAATCGGTTTACCGGTATTTGGTGAATAGGGCGTTCCAATGCGAGCAAAAAGCAAACGAAAATGATCGTAAATTTCAGTAACGGTTCCAACGGTTGATCGCGGATTGCGTGAAGTAGTTCTCTGATCAATGGCAATTGAAGGTGAAAGCCCAGTGATTGATTCAACATCAGGCTTATCTTGCATATCAAGAAATTGGCGAGCATATGCTGAAAGGCTTTCAATAAAACGTCTTTGACCTTCAGCGTAAATCGTATCAAAAACAAGTGAAGACTTGCCAGAACCACTAAGACCTGTAACAACAACTAATTCGTTTTTTGGAATTTGAATGCTAACATTTTTTAAATTATGTTCTTTGGCCCCTATAACCTTAATGAATTTTTCTTCTAGAAACTGCAATGAAGGGTTTTTAATATTGGATAATTTTTTTGTTGACATTTATATATTTGATTAATTTTTTCTAATTACTAACTATTTTTAATAAATCTAAAAAAAACTTTTATATTTAATAAACATGATTTTTTTATAATTGCAAATGGAATTTAAAAAAAATTTTAAAAAGAGAATCAAGGCAAGTTAAAGAAGTCTAATTTGCAAGAGATTAAAAATTAGATTTTTTAAATAAAAAGCAGCTATTAAATCCTTAAATGAATGATTTAAAATTTATAGAAATGTCAGAAATTATCGGTAAAAATCTAATTTAAATTTGATTTTTTAGGATAATTTCTGTATCATTTCTTATTTTTTGTAACTCTAGATCGCTTAGCGGAATGAGACCTTTTTGCAATAAATAACCTTCGTTACCAAGAGTATTTTTACTAATAATTTCTTCAATAAATTGAGACATTGATGAAATTAAATTAAGATGCTGCGTTTTGAAATAAACAAAAAGAGGGCGAGAAATTTTATAGTTTCCGCTAATAATTGTTTCAAAGCTCGGCTCAACATTATCAATGGTGCTTGCCTGAAGTAATTGATAATTTTCTTCAAGAAAACTAAAGCCAAAAATTCCCAAAGCATCGGGATTATTCTTTAATTTTTGAACGATTAAATTATCATTTTCTCCAGCTTCAATAAAAATTCCATCACTGCGAATTAGCTGACATTTTTTGGTGCGTAATTTTTCGACGCTATAGGTTTTTATGAAGGCTGGAAGTTGTTGACAAGCCCTTTGTAAAACAAGTTCTACGAAGGCGTCTCTAGTTCCCGAAGTTGAAGGTGGACCATAAATAGCAATATTCTTGTCAGGTAAATTTTTGTCAATTTCTTGCCATTTTTTATAAGGATTATTGATTAGTTGGTAAGGATTTTTAGGGTCGGGAATTTCTTTGGCGATTGCTAAAAAAATTTGTGGAATTGTTAGTAAATATTTTTTTTGCGATTTAGAGTTGGCAAGGACAATGCCATCATAGCCAATTTTAATTTCTCCAATATTTTTGATGCCATTTTGAGCGCATTTTTCTAATTCGCTATTTTGAATTTTGCGTGATGCATTAACAAGATCGGGAAATTCCAGACCAATTCCTGAGCAAAAAAGTTTAAAGCCACCACCCGTTCCAGTAGCTTCAACAACAGGGGTTTTAAATTGATCATCGCGTCCAAAATTTTCAGCAATAGTTGCCATAAAGGGATAAAGCGTTGAAGACCCAACAATATGAATATGTTTTCTTTTTGGCATCTGAAGATAGCGCGAAAAGAAATTATTATTTTTAGAAATTTGATCGGGCGTTGCAGAAATTTTTTGATTTATTTCTGCGAAACAATTTTTGCCAAAGATTATTGATAAAAAAATTACAACAATAAATTTTCTTAGAGATAGTCTTTGCATCGGCTTTTTAAATAGTGAGAAAGATTTTTTAAAATTCATCTTAAAATAATAAATTCGGTAAAAAAGTAAAAATAATTATAGCAAATAATTAAAAATATAAGTTAACAATTTAAATATATTTTAACAAAAACTGTTAGGATTATTTTGTTAAAAATGACCTCCCCAGTTGCCTAGATAAGTTAAGTTTATAGTTTATGATCTAAATTTAAAAAGGCAATGATGTTACAGCCAAATCTAGCTTGACTAAAATTTTTGAATTCTTAATTTTGTTATTTTAATAAAGATCTTTACAAATCAAAATAAACGCTAATCGTGAAAAAAATATTTTCTAATAAAATTATTATAAATAACACAAGATTATTTTTTATAATAGTTATTGGTGTTTTTTACGCTAAATTAACATTTGCTAATGAAGAAAAAAATATTGAGAAAAAAACAGCTCAAATTAATGAGCGGAAGCTTGATAAGATTGAATCACTGGGCCAAGCAAGTAAAGATTCAAATTCTCAAAAGCCCCAATATAAATTGGTAGTTGATGGCGATAAAGACGGCAAAAAATTAACTAAAAAAACAACTTTGAGCCAAACCCAAAAGCCAATTAATGCACAAAATAAAAAGCCAAAAAAAATCAAAGCCAATAAACCAAATAAAATTCCTGCGCCACAATCTTCCGCAAAAATATCTAGCGATCAATCAACAAATAAAATTATCAATCAGTCATCGGAAATTTTAAAAAATGAAGTTTCGCCAAAGCAAAATTTAAACGAAGAAAATAAAGAAATTTTAAAGAATAGATTTATTGAGGATGACGTTGAAATTATTGGCATAGAAAGGATTGACGCTAGAACAATCCTATCGTTAATTAATATAAAAAATCTTAAAAAAAATGTTGCGCAAACTGTGCCGGAAAGCTTACAAAAACTCTATGAGACAGAACTATTTGCTGATGTAAAAATTTATCGAAGATCAGGTAAAATTTTTATTGAAGTAAAAGAAAATCCTATCATCTCCGATGTAAAATTTGTTGGTAATGACAAGATTGATGACGAGTCTTTGCAAAATGAAGTTAGTCTAAAAAAACGGGTAGTTTATACCAAGGCTAAATTGCAAAATGACTTAAAGAGGATCAATGAGCTCTATATTAAAAGTGGAAGATTTCTAACAAAAATTGATCCAAAAATCATCGTTAAAGAACAAAATCGTGTTGATATAATTTTTGATATTAATGAAAGTTCCAAAGCTAAAATTGGTAAAATTTATTTCATTGGCAATGCTGAATTTAGTGATAAAGAATTAGGCGATGAGATTTCAACAAAGCAATCTCAATGGTGGAGGTTTCTATCTTCAAGCGATAGTTATGATTCGGATCGCATTGAATTTGACAAAGAAATTTTAAGGAGATTTTATGGTAGAAATGGTTTTGCAGATTTTATAGTAGTTTCCTCGGCTGCTCAAATTAGTCCCCAAAAAGATAAGTTTTTTATTAGTTTTTTAGTTGAAGAAGGTATCAAATATAAATTTGGCGAAATCAATATTGTAAACCGAATTAACAAGTTTGATAGTTCAGTTTTGCAAAAAAAAATATTACCCAAAAAAGGTAAAATTTACAATATTGATTTAGTTGAAAAAACCATCGATTCATTTGTTGAGACAATGTCAGAAGCTTCCTTTGCTTTTGCTGATATCGAGCCAGTTTTAAAGCGTAATCGCGAGGAAAAAACTATCGATATTGATTTTGTGATTCAAGAAACGCCAAGAATTTATATAAATCAAATTCGCATTAAGGGCAATAATCGAACTCTTGACAGGGTGATTAGACGCGAAATGCGTTTACGCGAAGGCGATCCTTTTAACATCACTAAAATTAACCGCTCTAAACAGCGTATTGAAAATTTAGGTTTCTTCGAAAAGGTTGATTTCCAAACCAAGCGCGTAGGCGAAAGCGATAAGGTTGATTTAGAAATCGAGGTTAAGGAAAAAAGAACTGGCGAATTGACCCTTGGTATAGGCTATTCAACGGTGGATCGCTTAACTGGAAATGTCGGTATTCGTGAAAATAATTTATTTGGAACTGGACAAGAACTTGGTTTAAATGTTCAAAAGTCTTATTGGCGACAAAATTTTGAAATCAATTATACCAAGCCTTATTTTATGGAAACAAATCTTAGCGCTGGAGTTGATCTTTTTAAATATGGAATGGTTGGAAGAAATAATTTAGCTTATGATCAAGATTCTGTTGGTTCAACGCTTCGCGGCAATTATGCAATTACTGAATTTCTTTCTCATCAATTGCGATATTCATTAAGTCAAACTAAAATTGCTAATATAAATAATCTTAATCAAATTAATATTGCCAGCATGCAAGGCTCCTTCATGTCTTCGGTAATTGGTCAAAGTTTTTTTTATGATAAAAGAGATAATCGAATCGATCCAAAAAAAGGTTATTATTTATCGGTTTCGCAAGAATATAGCGGTATTGGTGGTGATATAAAATTTATAAAAAATGAAGCGAGTTCTGGATATTATTTACCGGTTTATAAAAATGATATTATTTTTAAATTATCATTGCGAGGTGGTGTAATTGACGGAATTGGTCAGCAAGTAAGAAGTAATTTTGGATATTTTCTAGGTGGCAATGATTTTCGTGGTTTTAATTTTAACGGCTTGGGACCGCGCTTAAAAAATGCCAATGGCAGTGCCAAAGGTGGATATGCAATGGGTGGAAAAATTTATTATGTTGGTAGTGCAGAAATGCGTTTTCCTTTGGGCTTGCCTCGTGAATTAGGAATTTATGGAGCATTATTTTCTGAAAATGGCGTTGTAAAATCAGTTGACAAAGATGTTTCGGGAGCTACATATGGGATTGCTGATTCTTCTTTGATACGTTCGTCTTATGGTTTAAGTTTAGTTTGGTCTTCACCTATGGGTCCTATCAGGCTAGATTTTTCTAAGGTTGCGCGCAAAGAAGCTTATGATGTAACGCAAGCATTTCGCTTTAGCTTTGGAACAAGTTTTTAAATTTTTTAAGTATGATCCGCATTTTTCATTTACCAGAATATTCTCAACTCAAGCTTGAGTCTCTAACGGAGGTTGAAGATATGGAATTGCTTCGCCAAAATATTTCTTGGGTTGATTTGCAAGATCCAACAACTGAGCAAATCAAGGAAGTAGAAATTTTTTATGGCATTAAATTCCCAACTCGCCAACAACAAGAAGAAATCGAAACTTCATCGCGTTACCTTGAAACCGCAGAAAGTATTAAAATCAACTCAACCTTTATCAACATTATTCCTCACAGCGGTAAACTTGAAGAGCATGAAATAACTTTTATCATCACCAATAAAAGTTTATTTACCCTTCGATATTTTGATAGTAGGGTAATTTTAGAGACAGTAAAAAAACTCAAACAATATCCGGCGACTTACGCAAACCCTTCAAAAATTTTTGTTTCGATTCTTGAGGCTCGAGTTGATTTTGATGCTGATTTAATGGAATCAGTTTCAAAATATGTTGCCGAAATTGGTAAAAAAATAAATTACGATCATCGCTTAGATGAGAAAATTTTGTTAAAAATTAATGAGAGTCAAGATTTAACAATGTCATTACGCGAAGCATTATTTGATAAGCAGCGAGTACTTTCATCCCTTCTTCGCAATGAGGATTTAATGATTGATAGCTATAACCGTTTACGCATTATAATCAAAGATATCAATTCGCTTATTGAGCATGCGAATTTTAATTTTACCCGCTTAGAATATCTCCAAAACAGCTTTCTTGGTTTGTTAAATGTCGAGCAAAATAAAGTAATCAAAACCTTTACAGTTGTTTCATTGGTGTTTATGCCACCAACTTTAATTGCTAGTATTTATGGGATGAACTTTAAATTTATGCCTGAAATTGATTATGGTTTTGGATATCCTTTGGCTCTTACTCTAATGCTGATATCTTCAATAATTCCATTGTGGATTTTTAAGCGAAAAAAATGGCTGTAGATTGATTAAAATCGTTTACGCAAAAATAATTTTATTTTACAAAATAGCCTAAATAAATAATTTTAAAATTTATCAAAATCTTACTCTTATCAAAATCTTACTCTGGGATTGCTTGCTGTGTTGACTTAAATTTCAATTATTATTTTGTTAAATTGGAATTATTTCTGATATCAATTTTTCTTAAGTGATTCATGTAAATTGTCGAGCCAACAGCTTGAAAAATTTTATTAAGAGTTGTAATTTTGTAACGTCCACCGACTGCAATAGGATAAATAAAATTATCATAAAAAATGTCAAAAGCCAAGCTGTGATGATATTGAGTACTGGCATCGCTAAACATGGTAAAACAGGTAGTTATTTTAGGAAATTTATCGTTAATAAAATTATGTATTTTTTTTATTTTTAAAATTTGTTTAGAAATTAATAGCGAAGAAAAATTAATTTCAAGAAGTTTTACCAATTCAAAAAAATCATGATTATTGAGAATTATTTCTTTAATAAGATTATAATGCTGAGGTACTAAAATTTTAATTTCCGAAAGATTTTTTTGGGAAATAATTTTTATTAATTGCTCTTTTACTCTTGAATCAATGGGTAATTCATTGACAAAAATTATTAAAAAATCAGCAAGACAAAAATTAATTGTTAAGTTGTTTAAGCCAAGATTAAGAAGAGCTTGAAGAGTTGTTTCAATAATTATAAAATCAGCATCATCACTATCATCGCCAATAATTTCGCAACCTATTTGGGTTTGCTGACGATCACCATAAAGTTCGTCAGTATGGGTGCGAAAAACATCGCCAACATAGCATAATTTTAAAGGTAAAATGGCATCTTGTAATCGAGTATTGAGAAGACGTTTAATTTGTAAAGTGATATCGCTGCGAAGAATTAATCCTTTGGCAGAAATATTGTCGATACTACGAAAACATAGATTGGAAGTTGCAGAAAAATTTTTATCATTGTTAAAATTTTCTTCAAATTCAAGTAAGGGAGTTTTGATTAAATTAAAATCCTTAGCAAAAAAACCTTCGAGTATTTTGTTAATATCTTGATGATTTTTTTTCGCTTCAAAAAAAAGCAAATCATAAAAGCCAGCTGGCAACAAGGTGTTGTTGATATTATCCTGAGATGTTAATTGGTTTTTATATTTAGAGGACGTCATATTAAAAATTATTTTTTATAAATTTTTCAAGAGTAAGCATATCTTGCCATACTAGTTTTTTTTTCATGGGCTGACGCATCAAAAACGACGGATGAAAAATTGTAAAAATTTTAGTAGGAGAGATTAAAAATTTTGCATCATAATCTAAAATTTGACCGCGAACTTTAGTAATTGGATCGCTAACGCCGAGGATTGATGACATTGCCGTTGCGCCAACTAAAATTATAACTTTAGGGGCAAATAATTCGATATGCCTTTCAAAAAATGGCCGACAAATCGCTAATTCCTCATCGGTAGGGCGACGATTTCCGGGGGGTCGCCAAAAAATAACATTAGTAATGTAAAAATCTTTTTGACGATGCAAATTTATTGACATGAGCATTTCATTTAGCATCGCTCCCGAATCGCCACAAAAAGGTATGCCTTGCAGATCTTCATGATTGCCTGGAGCTTCGCCAATAACCATGATTTTAGAGTTGGGATTGCCATCGCTAAAAACGGTATTGGTAGCCATTTTTTTAAGATTACATCCTTCAAATTGGGCAATAGCATTTTTTAATTCATCTAAAGTCTGGCAATTATCGGCAAGATTTTTTGCTGACGCAATTATATCGTTAATGGGAATAAATTTTTCTTCAAGATTATTTTTTTGCAAGGGATTTGAAGCAAAAGTTTGATTTTTTTTAGCGAGATTAGCAATAGCGCTATCTGTTGAAAATACAGGATTAATCATCTTTTTATCGCTAGTATTTTTTGCATTATTATTCGAAAGTGGATCGTTAACTTTTGCTGTTTTTTTTGGCATAGTTTTTTGATTATTTATAAATAAGTTATTTTTATCATCAATAGTTAAAGGTAATTGATTCTTAATGTCTTTTACTAAAAAATGATTTTGTGGTTTGTCAAAAAAAATTTCATTTAAATCATTTTCAGCAAGGAATTGTAAGGCTTCAAGGGTATTGTAATTTTTTTTCATTTAAACTACTTGTTTAATAAATTTTTGGAAATCGTCAGGTTTTTCAAAGTTTTTATAAACAGAAGCAAAGCGAACAAATGCAACCTTATCTAATTTTTCAAGGGCTTGCATTACCATCTCTCCGATTTTTGAAGATGGTAATTCGGTTTCATTCTCCATTTCTAATTGACGAACGATTTTATTAACCAGTTTTTCAACTTGTAAATCAGTTACGGGTCTTTTTCTAACGGCCATTTCAATTGATCTTTTTAATTTTTCAGGATCAAAAATTTTTTTCTCGCCATTTTTTTTGATGATCAAAATTTCTTTAAGTTGAACGCGTTCAAATGTTGTAAATCTTGAATCGCAAGCAAGACAATAGCGTCTGCGTTTAATTGATTCGCCATCGTCAGAAATGCGACTATCTTTAACTTGAGTTTCGATATTTCCACAAAATGGGCAACGCATAGTTTAAAATTTTAATTAAATATTCAACCTTAAATAACATGAAATTCTATCGAGATAATTCTAATAAAACAACTAAAAAAGCCAAATTTATTTTAAAAAAAAACCAAGTCCGAAATTTTCGAACTTGGTCAAATAACTAACAAAATTTGTAAGTTTTTTTAAATTTACTTTTTAACTTTTGGAGTTGTAGTAGTAGATTCAACAGCTTTAGCATCAGTTGTTTTAGCTTCAACAGCTTTAGCATCAGCTTTTGGAGCTTTAGCATCTGTTTTAGCTTCAACAGCTTTAGCATCAGCTTTTGGAACTTTTGTGTCAGTTGCTTTAGTTTCAACTGCAGCAGCTTCAACAGCTTTAGTTTTTTTATTGGTTTTTCTAGCTTTTGAAGTTGCTACTTCTGCTTTGGTTTCTGGAGAAGTTGGAACTGTTTTAGGAGTTTCAGTTTGAGCGTTAGCAACAGTGGCAAATAAAGCAACTGAAGCAAGAACTAATGAAAGTTTTTTCATAATTAATTAAACTTAGAAATTTTGTTAATACTGATTTTATTCAGCTCCTTCGAGGAATAACGACAAAAATTTCAATTAAAATTTAAAGCACTAATAAACATCCTCAACGGAGCAATTATTGATTAAATTTGTTAAAGAAAATTTTTAATCGAAAACGAAAGTATTAGCAAAATAACCAATTTAAATTTTCATGTCAAGCTTTAATTATTTTTTTGATAAAATTAACATTGCTCTAATGAAGCCTTCAATTTCGCCATCTAAAACCGCATTTATATTGCCAGTTTCGAAGTCACTGCGTAGATCTTTAACAAGTTGATAAGGATGCATTACGTAACTGCGGATCTGATGTCCCCAACTATTATCGGTTTTACTTGCTTCATCAACTTTTTTAAGTAATTTTTTCTTTTGTAATTCTAAATCATAAAGCCTTGATTTTAAAAGCTTCATAGCCTCAACACGATTTTTTAATTGTGAGCGATCAACCTGACATTGAACGGCAACATTGGTCGGCAGATGGGTAATTCTAACTGCCGAATCAGTTTTATTGACATGTTGTCCACCAGCTCCTGAAGCGCGATAAGTATCAATGCGCAAATCTTTTTCTAAAATCTCAATATTGATTGTTTCATCAATTTCTGCAGAAACCCAGACTGAAGCAAAGCTAGTTTGCCTTTTGTCATTAGCATTAAAAGGGGAAATGCGAACTAGGCGATGAACGCCAATTTCGTGCTTTAACCAGCCATAAGCATAACGTCCAGAAATTTTAAGAGTTGCACCACGAATTCCAGCTTCTTCGCCGTCAACCATGTCAATAATTTCACTTTTAAAATTACGTTTATTGGCAAATCTTTCATACATTCGCAAAAGCATTAAAGCAAAATCACATGAATCGGTTCCACCTGCTCCAGCATTGATGTCAACGAAGCAGCTATTTTCATCATTTTCATCGCCAAATAAGCATTCAACTTCAAATTCATCGGCGATTTTCTTTAAGGCTAGTAAATTTTTAAAAATATCATCAGCAAGACCTTGATCATTTTCAACAGATGCAAGCTCATAAAGTTCTTGATTGTCTTTGAATTGACATTTTAGATTGGTATATTTTTCTAGTTTCTCACCAATAAATGCTTTCTCCTTAAGGAGTTTTTGCGCCTTGTTTTTATCTTCCCACAAATTTTGATCCTGACTGGCAAGATCGATTTGCGTTAAATTTTTTTGTAAAGATTCAGGGTCAAAGACACCCCGTAATCACCGTTAGAGATGAGGTAATGGCGGTGATTAATTCGTTGATTTCGTTTGTCATTTTTTAAAAATTATGATTGCAATTGATTTTAAAGCTTAACAAAAATAAACTATAAAAATTAAAAGTCATTTTGATAATTTTAATTTCTTAAATGTTTTTGTGAAGATTTAAGCAAAACAAACATTAATTGTTAAAACTTATTTAATTTAAATAAAATAATTATGAACAAAAAAAAATTTGATTTATGTGTAATCGGTGCTGGTCCAGGTGGATATGTATCGGCAATTCGCGCTTCGCAACTAGGTTTAAATGTTGTAATTGTTGAGGCCAATCACTTAGGGGGAATTTGCTTGAATTGGGGTTGTATCCCAACCAAAGCTTTATTGCGATCTTCTGAAATTAATCATTTACTGCACAATCTCGACTCTTTTGGATTTTCAGCTGAAAAAATTAAATTTGATTTTACTAAAATTATTGAAAGGTCAAGAGCGGTTTCAAAACGTTTAAGTGGAGGAATTGCAACATTGATGAAAAAAAATAATATTGAAGTGGTCGATGGTTTTGCAAAATTTTTGGATAGTAAAAATATTATTGTAACCAAAGATAATCAAGAGATTGCCCATATCGAAGCAAGTCATTTTATAGTTGCAACTGGAGCTAGAGCTCGAGTTATTGCTGGTCTTGAGCCTGATGGTGAAAATATCTGGACTTATCGCGAAGCCATGACGCCAAAAGCATTACCTAAATCACTTTTAGTGGTTGGTTCGGGAGCTATTGGTGTTGAGTTTGCATCATTCTACAGAAATATGGGTACAGAAGTTACCATAATTGAAATGGCTGAAAATATTTTACCAGTTGAAGATGAAGAAATTTCAAAACTTGCGCGCAAAGCATTTGAAAAACAAGGTATAAAAATAATTACTTCAGCTTCTTTGAAATCATTGGTTAAATCCAAGGAAGGCGTAACGGCAAGCTTTGAGTTAGCTGGAAAAACTCAAGAAATATCTACACAAAAAGTAATTATGGCCGTTGGAATCGTTGCTAATGTTGAAAATTTAGGTTTAGAAAAAACTAAAATAAAAGTACAAAATGGACACATCGAAATCAATGATTACATGGAAACTTCCGAAAGCAATATTTTAGCAATTGGCGATGTTGTAGGTGCGCCTTGGCTTGCTCATAAAGCTTCACATGAAGGAGTTATAGCTGCTGAAAAAATCGCTAGTAATCTAGGCAAATATGATGCTAAAAAACTTCATATGCTCAAGAAAGAAAATATCCCGGGTTGTACTTATTCAATGCCGCAAATTGCTTCATTGGGATTGACTGAAAAAAAAGCCAAAGAACTTGGCAAGGCAATAAAAGTTGGACGCTTCCCCTGCATGGCCAATGGCAAAGCGATTGCCATGGGTGAGACTGAAGGTTTAATCAAAGTAATTTTTGATGAAAAAACCGGCGAACTTTTGGGTGCGCACATGTTTGGCGCTGAGGTTACTGAAATGATTCAAGGTTTTGTTATTGCTAAACAAGCGCAATTAACGGAGGAAGATTTAATGCAGACCATTTTTGCCCATCCAACAATGTCAGAAATGATGCATGAAGCGGTTTTGGACGCTTACGGTAAAGTTATCCACCTGTAAATTTTGCAATCGTAAAATCTAAAATCTTATAAATTTTTCTTAAAAAAAATTTAAATTTAGTTTGAAATGTTTAATAAAAAAATTAACAATATTGAAAAAAGAAACGCTAAAGAACGCAGGTTTAAAGCCTGCGGACAATTGGCAATTCTTTTTGTTTTAGTTTTTTTAAGTTTGCTTTTTTCACTTATTTTTTATAGAGCAAGTAAAGCCATAAATCGCTATGAAGTTGCTCTGGAAATTGATTTAACGAGTTATAGCAAGCAAACTAATTTAAAGGAAATTAATTTTGGAAAGTTAATACAAAATTCACTTAAATCAAAATTTAGTGAAGTACAAAATTTAAAAGAAGAAAATTGGCTATACCAAATTTTAAGTAGATCCGCTGATCATGAATTGAAAAAACAAATAAAAAATAATAGATATTATCTGGGAGAAAAAAATATTTTTTGGCTTCCGATATCTTCAAAAGCAGAAATGTTTTTTAAGTATAAAAATACCAACAATCTCAATGAAGCGCAATTAAATTGGCTTGCTAATTTTGAAGGCGAAAAACAAATTAGACGAGTTTTTAATCGTCAATTTTTTTATCAAGCTGATTCGCGTGAACCAGAAATTGCAGGGATTGGTGCTGGATTAGTTGGGTCATTAATGGTGATGTTTATTTTTTTAATTTTAGCATTTCCAATTGCAGTATCTTGCGCTTTTTATCTTGAAGAATTTGCTAAAAAAAATCGTTTTACTGATCTCATCGAAATTAGCATAAATAATTTAGCGGCTATTCCATCAATCATTTACGGTCTTCTTGGCTTGGTACTTTATTTACAAATTATGCATTTACCAAGATCATCAAGTTTAGTTGGAGGAATGACTTTATTCATGCTAGTTTTGCCGGTTATAATAATCGCAACTCGCAATACAATTCGCTCAATTCCGCAGAATATTCGCGATGGTGCTTATGGTCTTGGCGCTTCGAAATTGCAGGTTGTATTACATCACCTTTTGCCTTTATCAATGCCAGGAATTATGACGGGAACTATTCTAGCAGTATCACGCGCCCTTGGCGAAACCGCTCCGCTATTGATGATTGGTATGGTAGCATTTATTGCTGATGTTGCTAATAATTTTTTAGAACCAACAACTGCGCTTCCTGTGCAAATTTATTTATGGTCAGATTTGCAAGAACAAGGCTTTGTAGAAAAAACTGCTTTGGCAATTTTATTAATGCTTGGAGTTTTAATGATGTTTAATTTGGGGGCGATAATTTTGCGCAAAAAATTTGAAAAAAAATGGTAAAGAATTTTACTAAAATTGTTGGTATTTTAAATATAACCCCAGATTCTTTTAGTGATGGCGGAAAGTTTAATGAAAAAAGTCTAGCAATTGATAAGGTTAAAAAAATGCTTATAGAGGGTGTTGATGTGATTGATATTGGTGCCGAATCCACTCGTCCAAATGCCGAATTGCTTAGTGATGAAAAAGAATTTGCGCGGCTAGAAAATATTTTACCAGAGATTATTTATGAAATAACATCTTTTAATAAAAAAAATGATAAACAAGTTAAAGCTAGTATAGATTCATATCATTACACAACAATTGTTAAAAGTTATGAAATGGGAATAAAAATTGTTAATGATGTTAGTGGATTAATTGATGAGAAAATTATTGAATTTATTGTTCAAAAAAATTTATTAACTATATTCATGCATAATCTCGCGATACACGCCAATCCTGAGATTATGGTTAATCAATATTTGAATATAAATGAAGAAATTATTAATTTTGCACAAAAAAAAATTAATAATTTGCAAAGTTATGGTGTTAAAAAATCACAATTAATTTTTGACCCAGGAATCGGTTTTTCCAAAAACGCTCAACAATGTTTACGAATTTTAAAAAACATAGAATCATATCGTGTATTGGGTTTAGATTTATATGTTGGTCATTCCAAAAAAAGTTTTTTAGATGCTTTAGATTTGCCACTTAATCGAACACAAAAAACTCTAGAAATAACAAAATTTTTGGTACAAAAAAATGTCGACTATATTCGTGTCCATGATGTTTTTTCTAATCGTCAGATCATCGAAAAATGCTAATCTAATTATAAATTTTTTCACCCCCTTGAATATCAAAAGAAAAAAATTAAATTACTAAAAGATATTTTATTATCTAGGATTTTTTATTATCTGGGATATACGAAATTTTAAAATCTAAATAAAAGCTTAATTAAAATACAAATCTTATGTCAAAAGTTATTGGAATCGATCTTGGTACTACAAACTCTTGTGTTGCCATAATGGAAGGTAAAACAAGTATCAAAGTAATTGAAAATGCTGAAGGTGCGCGAACAACGCCATCAATCGTTGGTTTTTTAGCTAATGGCGAAAAAGTTGTTGGTGCCTCAGCAAAAAGGCAAGCGGTAACTAATCCGCAAAATACAGTTTTTGGGATTAAGCGTCTTATTGGAAGGCGTTATGATGATCCAATGACCGAAAAAGATAAGGGTTTAGTTCCTTACAAAATTGTCTCTTCAGCTAATAATGACGCTTGGGTAGAAATTAAGAGTGAAAAATATTCGCCAAGTCAAATATCGGCTTTTACCTTAATGAAAATGAAGGAAACTGCTGAAAGCTATCTTGGTGAAAAAGTTGATAAAGCTGTAATTACAGTTCCAGCATATTTTAATGACTCACAGCGTCAAGCTACTAAAGACGCAGGGCGAATTGCGGGATTAGAAGTTTTAAGAATAATTAATGAGCCAACCGCTGCAGCTTTGGCATATGGATTTGACAAGAAGAATGGTCAAACAATTGCTGTTTATGATTTGGGTGGCGGAACATTTGATGTTTCTGTTCTTGAAATTGGCGATGGTGTTTTCGAAGTAAAGGCAACTAATGGCGATACTTTCCTTGGTGGTGAAGATTTTGACATGAGAATTTTAAAATTCCTGAATGACGAATTTAAAAAAGAATCTAGCGTTGATTTATCAAAAGATCCATTGGCATTACAGCGCTTGAAAGAGGCCGCTGAAAAAGCTAAAATTGAACTTTCTTCAACTTTAGAAACTGAAATTAATTTACCATATATCACTGCTGATGCAAGTGGGCCTAAGCATCTTAACGTTAAATTAAGTAGAGCAAAATTAGAGCAATTGGTTGAGGATTTAATTGAAAGAACTGTTAAGCCTTGTGAAAATGCTCTTCAAGATGCGGGTCTTAAAGCAAGCGATATTGATGAAATAATTTTAGTTGGCGGTATGACGCGCATGCCAAAAGTAATTGAAATTGTTAAAAAACTTTTCGGTAAAGAGCCAAATCGCAGCGTTAATCCAGATGAGGTTGTAGCAATTGGTGCCGCAATTCAGGCTGCGGTTTTACAAGGCGATGTTAAAGATGTTCTTCTTCTTGACGTTACTCCATTATCACTTGGTATTGAAACTGCGGGTGGAGTTTTCACGCGCTTAATTGATAGAAATACAACAATTCCAACTAATAAAAGCCAAGTATTTTCAACTGCTTCAGATAGTCAAACTGCAGTAACTATTAAAGTTTTTCAAGGCGAAAGAGATATTGCTTTGCATAATAAAATGCTCGGTGAATTTAATTTGGAAGGAATTCCACCAGCTCCGCGAGGCATGCCACAAATTGAAGTTACTTTTGATATTGATGCCAATGGCGTAGTAAAAGTTTCGGCAAAAGATAAGGCGACTAATAAAGAGCAGCAAATTCGTATTCAATCTTCGGGTGGATTATCAGAAGCTGAAATCAAAAAAATGATGCAAGATGCTGAAATAAACGCCTCTGCAGATAAAACTCGTAAAGAAAAAATCGAAGCTAAAAATCATGCCGATAGTGCAGTTTATGAAACTGAGAAATCACTTCGTGAACATGGTGATAAGGTTGATTCATCTACAAAATCTTCAATTGAAGATGAGTTAAAAAAAGTTAAGGATCTAATCGCTAAAGAAGAATCAAGTTCCGAGGATCTTAAATCAGCTACAGAGAAATTAATGCAAGCTTCCATGAAGCTTGGTGAAGCAATTTATAAAGCTTCGCAAGAATCATCAGCTAATAGCGGATCTGCAAATACTAAATCACCTGAAGAGTCTAATGAGCAAGAAGATAAAAAGTCAGAAGGTAAAGTTGTCGATGCTGAATATGAGGAAGTTAAAGATGAAAAAAAAGAAGGTAAAAAATAATATTTAAGTTGATTAAAAATAGAGGGAGGTGTCCAGAATATGGATATCTCCCTTTTTTTATTTTGATTTCTCTCGCCCCCTTTAATAGCATTTTCAAATATAAATCAGTAATTTTAATTTTTCAGCGCAACTTTAGCTATAATGCCATTTCCAAAAAAATATCACTCAATCTATTGTAAATTAAGCTTGATCTTTTTGGCTAAAAATCTTCAAAAAGCCTCAGCATTCTGGGCATAAGACTTCGTTTTTTAAAGATTTCTATCTCAAAAATATTTTGCTTAATTTAACATTTTATATTGGAAATGGTATAATTTGTAAGATTATATAATCCCAAGTTAATTTGATTTATAGATTTAAAATAGGTGCTAGTGATTATTAGTTGGTTATAAATATAATAATAAATTAATTTTCATTTTATTACTATTATTCAAAAGCTAATTGTCTTTGAAAAATCACTACGTAAAAATAAGGCTCAATACTGCAATCATCGTAAAATAGCATTTAGATTTATAGAGATTACAAAACCTTAATGAAATAAAATTTCAAAATTATAATAATGCAAAATTTTTTAAAAAAAATCCGCGAAGATAGAAAGATTGGACAAAGTGAGTTGGCTGAAAAAATTGGCGTAAGTAAGCAATTACTATCAGGATTTGAAAATGGTAGAAGTGGAGTTTCTAACGAAGTTTTAAAAAATTTAGCTGAAGTTCTCGATGTAAATCCAGATGCGATATTAACCGGCAAATCCAATAAACCATTTGATGATAATGGTCGCAAACAATTGAGTCAGGCAATGAGTTTAACTTTTAAATTATATGGTGACAAATTCGATAAAGAAACAATTGTAAAAATCGCTACCGAGCTTTATGGGTTAATCATTGATTTTGATAGCTTAACAAAGGATTTTGAAAGGAAGAAATTTAAAAAATCTCTAGAAGATAAAATTGCAATTGGCTTAGCTGCAAAATGCTTTATTAATTATAAAAAAAATAAATGATCATGAGAAATAAAAGAAAAAAAATGGCAAAAAAAGAATTAGAAAAAATTTACGATAATCGTTTTAGATGGCTTCATGCAGGAAAAGTTTTGCGAGGTAGACTTTATGATTCACTGGAAGAAAATCCTCGTTTAAATAAAGTTTTAAAACTCTCGATTCTTGCCAATATTGGCATATGGGTAACTCTGTATTTTGTAACTTTTAAAATTATTTAATTTTATTATGAAAAAAAAATATTTACTTTATGTAGAAGATGAACTTGCTCAAGCCAATCTTTTTGCCCATATTCTAAGAGGTGAAATTAAAGAATATGATTATGGCATTATCACATTAAGTAAGGGTGAAGAGTTGTTAAATTTTCTATCTGGCGAAAAGGAATTAAGTGTTGATCGTGATCAAATCGGCTTGATCTTGTTAGATTTGTCGATGCATGATATTTCTGGAATGCAAATTCTAAAAAATATTAAACGTTATGAATTGGAAATCCCAATTGCCATATTTAGCGCTCGTGAAGATAAGGAAACAATTGCGCAAACAGCAAAATTAGGCGCTGAAGAGTATTTTGTTAAAGGCAAGGATCTTTATGAATTACAAAGATTAAAAAAATTCATTGTTAAAAAGATGAAGAGTTATTGATATAAAAATTCCCAACTTAATAGCAATTATAATCTTGAAAATCCAGTCAGCTATATTTAAATCATGATCAAAATTTTGGATAGCTGGGTTACAAGCTATTAGCTTATAACCCAACTACTGCCCTTACTTTATTTTTAGGTAAAATACTGGTAAAACTAACTTACTCTTTCAAGTGTAAATTTTACCATTGGACACTGCCGTGGTTTGGGGTGGTGGAACTCGTTTAAACTATAAATATCTATTATATAATCAATGTATCAATAACTTTTTAAATATGTTATAAGTATGATACAAGTAAAATTAAATTTTACTAACATAACAATATCAAGTTTACTTCATAATACTCAACAATTAACTGTTTTTAATAGTTAAGTTATAACTAAATATGTTTCAATTTGAAACTAACTATTTTTATAAATATCTAAAATAATTAATCTTTTCAATTTACTACTATTACTTTCTTTATTGCAAGTATTTTTTTTATTAATTTTTATCCTTTATTTTCAAGGGCTCATCGGGAGTTATTTTAATTTACGATAAAAGTAAATGGCTAAAAATTATATAAAAAAATCTAATTTTGAGAATAAATATTTACAATAAGTAAATCTAAAATTTTAGAAAATAAAATTTTGAAGTTATTTATTATCGATATGCAGTGAATAAATGGCTTAAGTAAGAACAAAAAATGCTTGCTCATTTAAAATCATTAACGATAATTTATAAAAATGACCGTAGGTTAGTGCAATATAGTAAATTTAGTTTTTAAAAGTAATTTTGCTTAAATTTCCCATGCGTTAGGCCGGATTAGCTCAGTGGTAGAGCAACTGTCTTGTAAACAGTAGGTCGTCAGTTCAAATCCGACATCCGGCACCATTAAACCTCATAATCATCATTATCGCCGATGCAATTTTTTAAATCGATTTTGTTTGTTATTTTTTTAAATCTTTGGGGCATGATTATTCCCATCATATATTTTCCTTCGATAATTTTTCAAAACTCAAAACTTGCTGATCACGGAGCTAAAATTTGGTCAATTGTTGGATTGTGGGTTTTAAAAAAACTTTGTAAAATTGATTATCAGATTTTAGGTGAGCAATATATTCCTCGTGCCCCAGCGATAATCGCGTGTAAGCATCAATCGGCCTGGGAAACGATCGTGATGCATATGATTTTGCATCGCCCAGTTTATGCTTATAAAAAAGAATTAAGGAAGATTCCTTTTTATGGTTGGTTTTTATATGCGATGAGTGGTATTGCGGTTGATCGTAAGGGTGGAGCTAGCGCGTTAAAAGAAGTGATTCGGCAAGCTAAAAAATTTATTGCTAAAAAACAAATTGTGGTGATTTTTCCACAAGGTACAAGAGTAAAAGTTGGTGGTAATTTACAGGAATTTCCTTATCAATCAGGAATCGTTGCGCTTTATATGGCTTGTGATGTTGACGTAGTTCCTGTGGCTTTAAACTCAGGAATATTTTGGCCTAAATATCAAATTTTAAAAAAACCAGGAACTATCAAAATTGAATTTCTTGAGCCAATAAAAACTGGACTTAGCAAAAAAGAATTTTTAGAAAAATTACAAAATGATATTGAAGAAAAAACGGCAATTTTAGAAAAAAATATTTCTTAATAATTTTTATTGATTCGAAACATCTCGAGATAGACGATTAAGTTTTTCTTCCGTATCACTTACTGCCTCAACATTGCCAATATGAAAATATTCTCCGAGTAATTCAACCCCACCAACTCTCTCAAGCAAGCCATTTTCATTAATTTTTGCGTAGAAGTAATGCGATATTGAAAAACATTTACTTGGGGAATCATTTAAAATTTTAGGATTGATAATTTGTAAACCAATATAAGCATGAGACATGTCTTGACCAGCGAAGAAATAAAGTTGATTATTTTCAAAATTAAAATCGCCAATTGTTCCATCTTTTTTTCTTTCAAAGCCATGATATTGATCGGTCTTTTTTAATCCCAATAATAAATCGTAAGCCTCACTATTCCAGTGCTTACAAAGTAATTCAATATCGCTTTGATTATTTTTTTCTTGCCATAAAACGTCACCATTAATCAGTAATAATGGTTGCGAATAGTCAATGTATTTTTTTGCAAAAATCAACGCTCCACCTGTTTCAATTTTTTCTTCTTCATGAGAAAAAATAATTTTTGAATTATTTGATTTTTGCAAATGTTTTTCGACTTGATTTGCCAAGTAAAAACCATTTACAATAATTTTTTTTATTGAGGAAATTTTGTTAATTTTTTCTAATGAATAATCTAAAATTGCTTTACCATTTATTTTTACCAATGGTTTGGGGATCGTATCAGTTAAGGGACGCATCCGCTCACCTCTTCCGGCACAAAAAATAAAAGCCTGAGTAATTTCTAACATAAAAATTTTATTAATTTATAAAAAATTCAATTGCATCATTTAAGATTATCAAAATCTTGATGCCATTTTCAATCTTAAATCAGGCTTTGAATTTAAAGGCGAAGTCCGCGTAAACCTAGCTAAACCTAGGTGCGCAAGGACAAGACCTAAAAAATTCAATTGCATCATTTAAGATTCAAAATGGCATTATTGATATCTAGACCAATATCCACAGCCTTAACCGAATGAGTAACGCTCCCAATTGAAATGCAATCAATGTCAAGATCGCGATAATTGCTGATATTTTCAAGATTAATTCCACCAGAAACTTCAATGATAATTTTTGAATTTTTTTTACGAATCGCAATAATTGATTTTTCTAGATTTTTACGATCCATATTGTCAAGCATGATAATATCGGGTTTTGATTCCAATGCCTCAAGAACTTGCCAATACTCATCACATTCAATTTCAGTCTGTAAATTTTTATATTTTTTTTTGCTAATATTAATCAAGGAGGCAATATTTTTTTTGCTACTTGCGAGGTGATTATCTTTAATCAAAATTTGCGAACTTAAATCGAAGCGATGATTTTTTCCCCCACCACAAATTACCGCATATTTTTGCAGTGATCGATAAGCGGGAAAGGTTTTGCGAGTATCTAAAATAGAGATTCGCGAATTATTAAGTTTATTTACAAAATGATTGGTTGCTGTGGAAATGCCGCTTAAATGCTGAATAAAATTAAGAATTATTCTTTCACCTGCAAAAATTAATTTTGCGCAACCCTGGCCTTGAGCAATTATTTCTCCTGCTTTAAAATTATCGCAATCATCGCCAAAAAATTCAATTTTTAACTTTGAATTTTTAAATTTTTTTGATTTTTTTAATTGCTTAAAAACTTCTAAAATAATTTCTTTTCCACAAAAAATTATTGACTCACGAGTCTTGATAACAAAAGAAGTTCGGGAATTCTTTGCTAAACATAAATCAGAAGTTTTATCGTTAAAAACACGATCTTCGGTTAATGCAAAAGCGATTAGTTTTTTTAAATTTTGTTGAGACATTGTCGTGGATCAAAATTTTTTTGTTTAAGATTCTTTAAATTTTTATTGATAAAATGACGCATAAAATTCATCTCTTCGGCTTTGATTTGGCGAACGCCACTTTCGCTTTCTTTAATTAACTTGGAAATTACTTGAAAAGCTAAACAATTATCTCCTTGAGATTTGGCAATAAAGGCAGGCATTTGTTTGGTCCATAGCGGAGCATCCTTCGCTTCATTGCTTGCCAATTTGTGAGCTAAGCCCATGGCTAAATTAGCATCTTTGACATTTACTAGAGCAATTTCTGTAGCTTGAAATAACCACCACCAATGCTTGTCAATATCGATGCTGGAATGTTCATCGAGATATTTAACAATTAATCTTAAATCTTGTGGATTATCATTATTGCTGTAGTAATAACTGGCAAGAGAAGGAATTAAACGCGAATTGGAATCAAGAGTATCTAGTCTACTCATCCATTGATAAAGGCGCAAATAATCATATTTTTTTAAACTTATAAAACCGGCGAAAACATCACCCATATTTTGCAAACGCGAAGCTAAAATACGAAATAGAAATTGATCATCGCCAAAGGATAAAATTTTTACTACCTCATTACTTGGAGCTTCGGGAACTATTTCGTATGCGAAACGAATTGATTCAGTTTTTTTCCAAAAAAAAATTTGCGCTAAAAATGCTAAAATAAACAACCAAAAAAATAAACGGTGGCAATTGCGATGATAAGAAACTTGGTCAAAAAATTTCAACATAGATTTTTAAGTTTCAGTGCTGTAATTTGGCGATTCTGAAGTTATCGCAATTGAATGTGGATGCGATTCTCTTAAGCCCGAATTGGTAATTCTAACAAATTCACAATTGTGGCGCATCTCTTGAATTGTAGCGTTTCCGGTATAACCCATTGCTGATTTTAGTCCGCCAACCAATTGATGAATTACATCGGCGACCGAACCTTTATAAGCAACACGACCTTCAACACCTTCGGGAACTAATTTCATTTTATCACTTACATCTTGTTGAAAATAGCGATCGGCTGATCCGCGAGCCATAGCGCCAAGTGAGCCCATTCCGCGATATACTTTGTAGGATCTGCCTTTAAATAAAACGATTTCTCCAGGAGTTTCCTCTGCGCCAGCAAGCAAACCACCAAGCATTACCGCCGATGCGCCACCCGCAATTGCTTTAGCGAGATCGCCAGAAAAGCGAATTCCACCGTCACAAATTACTGGTAATTTTACTTTATCGCAAAATTCCAAAACATCGAATAAGGCTGATAATTGTGGTACGCCAACCCCCGCAATTATTCGCGTTGTGCAAATTGATCCTGGGCCAATTCCAACTTTTACTGCATCGGCACCAACATCGTAAAGAGCTTTCGCTGCTTCTTTGGTAGCAATATTTCCGGCAATAATTTCTTGTTTAGGAAATAATTTTTTTAATTCTTTGATGGTGTTGATAACCCCAACAGAATGACCATGCGCAGTGTCAACGACGATTATATCGCTTCCAGCTTCAATCAAACTTTCAGCGCGTTTAATACCATCCTTAGCAACTCCTGTAGCACTTGCCACCAATAATCGACCCTCGCTATCTTTGGAAGCTAATGGAAATTGTTTAGTTTTTTCAAGATCTTTTCCAGTCATTAAGCCAACACAATTTCCAGAGTTGTCAACGATAATGATGCGTTCAATTTTATGACGATGTAGTAAATTTTTAGCTTCAATTTTACTGATGTTTGGTTTGGCGGTGATCAGATTTTCTTTGGTCATCAATTCTTTGATTGATTGTTTTTTATCAGTAGCGAAGCGCACATCGCGATTGGTGATAATGCCAACAAGTTTATTGCCACCATTTTTGACAACGGGAATTCCCGAAATTCCATAAGTTGACATAAGAGCTAAAGCATCGCCAAGTGTGGCATCGGGGTTAATTGTTAAAGGATTAACCACCATACCTGATTCAAATTTTTTTACTTTTTTTACTTCTTCACTTTGTTCTTTAATGGAAAAATTTTTGTGAATACAGCCGAGACCTCCGCATTGAGCCATCGCAATTGCTAATCGACTTTCGGTTACTGTATCCATCGCTGCAGAAATTATAGGAATTTCTAAAGAAATATTTTTTGTAATGCGAGTTTTGGTATTGGCTTCATTGGGAAGAACTTTAGAAAATGCTGGCTTAAGCAAGACATCATCGAAAGTAAGAGACGGAGTTGAACTTTCGATTAGTTTACGATTTTTTGTCATATTAAAACCCACTTGAAATTGATAAAAGTGCTTAGTTTTAATTAAAAACTAAAAAAATAAGTTTAAATTTTTTCCTAAAATTTATCAAATAAATTAAATAAAATAAAATTAAAATGAATTTTTGGGGGGCGATTTACCTATGCAAATCAAGTTTAAAGAAGGGTATATTTATTGCAACAAAAATTTTAGCAATAAAATTTTCTTTGAAAAATCAAAGTTAAACAATTAAAAATGGTTTGTTATTTAATTTAAATTATTTTTTATGCAATCAACAATCGAAAAACTTTGCGAAGAGCGAAAAATTAGACTTACTGAAAATCGCCGAATTGTCGCACGCGTTGTAGCACAAAGCGATGATCATCCCGATGTTGAAGAAGTTTATCGTCGTGCATTAAAAATTAATCCGCGCATCGGTGTTGCAACAGTTTATCGCGCTTTGAATATGTTTGAGGAACTCGGTTTAATTGCCCGACATGATTTTTTGGGTCGCGGCAAATCAAGGTACGAAAAGCTCGAAAGCGATGAGCATCATGATCATTTGGTTGATATTTCAACAGATGAAGTTCATGAATTTTACAATGAGGAATTAGAAAAATTAAAAGAAAAAATTGCACGTGATCACGGTTTCGATTTAGTTGGACATCGCTTGGAGTTATATTGTCGTCCACTCAAAAACAAATAATTATGAGTAATTTTTTAGAAAATTTAATTGCTCCACAGCTTGATTATGAAGGCGTAAAGCAAGATGAAAAATTTGTTGAGCTTTTTTCTAATCTTTACAGAATTGAATTATTTAAAGAAGGTCTGGATTTAATTTTAACAAAATTACAACAAAAAAACCTGCGGTTTGAAGTTAAATATATCAAGGATTGGGACACCAATGTTGGTTGTTTTTTAACCGAAAACCAAACTGCATTTGATCGTTTCAGCAATAAAATTTTTCCTAAAAAAAATCTGAAAATTATTTTGCGCAGTCTTAATTGCAATGTTTTGGCCCATGAAATGGCCCATGCTTTGGAATATGAAAGTGGCATTAAACTTGGTGAAGAATTTCGTCAAGCAATCGGCTATGACATGAAAGATCGCCAAGCTTCGCAAATGGCTTTGCGTTCGCAAATACAAAGATTGATGGTCGATGCACTCAAGGCTTACAAGCCTCACCAATTTATTTCAGAATTATTTGCGCGTTATTTTGAGTTGCTAAGCATTTCACGAAATGTCAAAAGCAATGGCGATTTTACAACTCAGGAAGTTATGGATTTTTTTGTAAATACTACCAAATTTATCAAGGAAATTTTTAATCCGCAAATTCAGAAAATAACAAATCAGGCTATTGCTCAACAGACTTTAGAAATTGTTAAGAATGTAAAATTAACCACCCCAACTTTGGAATTTTCAAAACAATTTGAATCGAGAGCGCAAAAAAATACATCCTTTGCAAAGTCAATAAAATCAAATGCTTCGTGGCAAGCAAGTTGGCAAAAAACCCAAGAAATTGATGAAAAAAAATAAATAATTTATGGCAGTTTATACTAAAATTACTCATCAACAAATCGCCTCGCATCTAGAGAATTATTCAATTGGTGAATTGTTAAATTTTACAGAAATAGTTGAAGGTATTGATAATTCAAATTTTATTTTAGAAACAAAAATTGGAAAATATATTTTAACAATTTTTGAAAAAAGAATTAATGAAAAAGACTTGCCTTTTTTTATTAATTTCAAATTACATTTAGCAAGAAAAGGGATTAATTGTCCGCGTCCAATCATTGACAATAATGGCTCGGTAATAAATAAAATTGCCAATAAAAATTCGGTAATTGTTAGTTTTTTGAATGGAAAAACTTTAAAAGCTGTTAGTGACGGTTATTATGAATCAATAACTGTTAAACATTGTCAGGAAGTTGGGGAAGTTTTGGCTAAAATGCATTTAGGTGCTTTGGATTATGAGGCTGAGAGAGTTAACGATTTAAGTGTTAAAAATTTTCTTACAATATTTAACAAATTTAGTAATTTAGTTGAACAATATCAAAGTGGTTTAACAAATGAAATTTTACAAAATATTGAATTTTTACAAAAAAATTGGTATAAAAATATTGGTAATCTACCTTACGCTCCAGCGCATTTAGACTTATTTCCCGATAATGTATTTTTTGAAAATGATAAATTGAGCGGAGTGATTGATTTTTATTTTTCGGCAAATGAAATTTTAATTTATGATTTGGCAATTATTATCAATGCCTGGTGTTTTGAGCGCTCAAATTTTAATCAACAAAAATTCATAAACCTAGTTGATTCTTATAAAAAAATCAGAAATATCAATAAAAATGAAGAGGAATTTTTAGAAATTGCTTTACTTGGTGCAAGTATGAGATTTCTGCTTACAAGGCTTAATGATATGTTTTTTACTGATAAAAATTCTTTAGTAAAAATCAAAGATCCCATGGAATATCTTCATAAATTAAGATTTTTTAAAAATAAAATTGTAAATAAAATATGATTAAAACACATTTTTTTGGGAAGGATTGCATAATTGACCAAGCATTAATAAACCGCGAAAATCTAGCGCTAAATTTAAAAAATCAGCAATTTATTTTTCAAAATATTTTGTTATTAAATCAGGTCCACCAAAAAGAAGTAGTGGTGGTTGATGATAAAAGCAAAATATATGGCGAATCAAATCTACCTAAGGCTGATGGCATTGTTAGTAATCTAAAAGAAGTGGTTCTTGGAATTGTTACCGCAGATTGTTCGCCAATTTTATTATTTGATAATGAAAAAAAAGTCATTGGTGCATGTCACGCTGGATGGCGTGGAGCCAAGGCTGGAGTGATTTCACAAACCATCAAGGAAATGCGAAATTTAGGAGCAAAAAATATTTCTGCGCTAATTGGTCCGATGATTCAACAAAAATCCTACGAAATTTCGTTTGAATTTTACGATGATTTTATTGACGAAAATATCGAGAATAAATTTTTTTTTAAAACAATTGAAAACTCACAAAAAATGTTATTCGACCTTTGTGGATATGTGCAAAATAAGCTACGTGCTGAAGGAATTTCGGCAATTGAAAATTTAGCGATCGATACTTACCAAGATGAAAAAAATTACTTTAGTTTTCGACGTTCAACTCATCAAAACTTAGTTGATTCAGGAAGAAATCTAGCAGTCATTGCGATTAATTAAAAGAAATTGACATGCCTAAAATGATTTTTTTATTAAAAAATTGAAATCCTCAACTTTTATTGATATTAGTTAATATTAAACAATAATAATTATCTTATGGGAAAAGTTTTTTTATTAATTATTTTATGCTTATTTTCATCAAAAGTTAACGCTGTTCAAAAATTAAGCTTTGAGAATATAAATCCCAGCAATCTCAATGTTCAAAATTTAAATGCCAAGGAAAAAGCTTTTGATAAAATCACCGTAACTGCTTCTAAATCCTCACTTAGTTCTGATAATATTGAGATTGCCAAAGAAAAGATAAACAAAATTTCTGGCGGAGTTGCGATTGTTGAAAACAAAGAATTGCAAAGCAAATTTAGTTACAATGTTAAAGATATGCTCGATTATGTTGCGGGCGTTTTAGCGCAACCAAAGGCTGGACAAGAATCGCGTTTATCAATTAGAGGCTCAGGCTTATCGCGCACTTATCATTTGCGCGGAATTAATCTTTATCAAGATGGTATTCCTATAAATCTTGCGGATGGTTCTGCTGATTTTCAGGATGTTGATCCATTGGCATTTGATCATATTGAAGTTTTTAAAGGAGCAAATGGCTTGCATTTAGGATCGGCAAGTTTAGGTGGAGCAATTAATTTTATTTCGCCAACTGGTTATAATTCCGATGCTCTTAGTGCAAGAGTTGAGGGGGGGAGTTTTGGATCCGCTCGAGCTAATATATCCAGCGCAAAAGTGATTGATAAATTTGATTATTTTACTTCGCTTTCGCATTTTCATTCCGATGGTTATCGCAATCAAAATTCGCAAAGCGATAGCAAATTATTTTCTAATTTTGGTTATCGAATTAGCAATAATCTTGAAAATAGAACTTACTTTACGGCAGTAAATTCTAATCTAGAATTGCCGGGAGCTCTTACTGGCTCACAGATGAATAACGATCCAAAGCAGGCTAACAAAGCAAATATTTCTGACAAGCAAGAACGTAATTTTAATTTATTTCGCCTTGCCAATAAAACTTCATGGCGTAGCGAAAATACTAGCTTAAATGCAGGTATTTTTACCAATATTAAAGAACTTGATCATCCAATTTTTCAAGTAATTCAACAGCAAACCTTGCATTACGGAGCATTTGGCGATGCTAATTTTAAAAATAATTTATTTGGATTTAAAAATGAATTTTTGCTAGGATTGAATTTAAGTACTGCAACAACTGATTCCAAAAGATTTGCTAATGTCAATGGTAGTGCTGGAAATTTAACCGTTAATGGCGATGAAAAAGCTAGTAATGCAATTTTTTATGTTCAAGATAATTTAGCGCTTAATGAAAAATTTACTTTAACAACAGGTTCGCAATTTATTTTTAGCAAACGCGATTATCGTGATTTTTTTTTAAGCGATGGCAATCAAAGTGGCAAAAGATATTATCACGGCATTAGCCCCAAGATTGGTGGAATTTATCAGCATAATAAAAATTTACAATTTTTTGGCAATGTTAGTGCAGCTTATGAACCACCTACATTCGCCGAGGTTAGACAAACAAAATCTTCGGGACTTGCCAATATTTCAGCGCAAAAATCCTATAGCTTTGAGTTAGGTACGAGAAGGGTTAATAGTTTTATCAATTGGGATTTGGCAGTTTATCGTTCTTACCTTCGCGATGAATTAATTTTATTTACCGTTGCCCCTTCAATTACTCAAGCAATTAATGCCAAAAGATCGATTCACCAAGGTCTTGAACTTGGCTTTGACAGTCAATTTTTATCAAAAATCTTAAGTCAAAATTTACAAAATTCTGGTCATAAAATTAAATTTAGAACTGCTTATACTCTAAATGATTTTCGTTTTGTTGATGATAAAACTTACGGCAATAATCGCATTCCGGGAGCTCCATTACATTATATCCGCAGTGAAATTAAATATGAAAATTCGCGCGGATTTTTCATTTCACCAAATGTTGAAATTTCTCCGCAAGGATTTTTTATCGATTCAGCAAATACCGTGAAGAGCCGAAATTACTGGCTTCTTGGCTTAAATGCTGGAATTGAAATTAATAAAAATATTTTGTTTTATTTAGATGCGCGTAATTTGCTTAATCGAGTATATTCGCCAACTGCCGATGTTTTATCAACTGCACCAAACTCTAATCCTGCGGTTTATTATCCAGGTAATTCTAGATCGTTTTTTACAGGCTTGAAATTTAAATGGTGATTAATCGGCAAAATTTTTATTATAATTTAATTTGGCGTTGGCATTTTTTTGCAGGAATTTTTGTTGCACCTTTTATTTTTATAATTGCGCTTACGGGCTCAATTTATCTATTTGCAGATGATATTGACGAATTGCAATTCGCAAAATTTTTTAACATTGAAAATCAAAATAAAAATTATGTTAAAGTTGATGAAATGGTTGAAAGTGTAATTGCAAAATTTCCTAATGCCAAAAAACTCGCTTATATTGCACCAAAAAATAATTTTAAATCTGCTTTGATAAGAATTGAAAATGATAAAAGGCAATTGCTTGTCGCTGTAAATCCTTTTGATGCTGAAATAATTGGCGTAATCGATTTTAAAAACCGTTTTATTTGGAAAGTTAGAGAAATTAATGGCAATTTAATGCTTGGAAAATTTGGCAAAATATTTGTTGAACTTTGCGCTTCATGGGCTTTGGTGCTGTTAATTACTGGTTTATATTTATGGGTTAATTACAAAGTAAAACAAATTTATAATCGACAATCTAGTTGGTGGAAATTTTTTAAAATTTTTATACCATCCTTTGATTTAAAAACTTCAAGAAATTTGCTGAAAGAACTCCACGGCTTTCTTGGTTTATGGATTTCAGGAATTATTATTTTTTTAGTTATCTCTGGTCTTCCTTGGTCATTTGTTGCGGGAAATATTATAAAATATTTTGAGAAAAAAACCACAACTCCTAAAACTCATATCAGTTGGGATCAGGGTGGCAGTAAGACCTTAAAGTCTGCATCACTTGAGCAAGGGTGGAGCAATGATCACGCGCAATTAATTGCAGGTAAGGCAAATTCTAAAAAAATAAAAAAACAACCTTTAAGCCTTGAGCAAATTTTAAAAATAGCTAAAGAAAATAAAGATGTAGCGCAAGAGTTTGAGGTGCGTTTCCCAGTAGATAAAAATGGCGTTTACTCAATTGTTAATTCAAGTAAAAATCATCCACAAAATACTGCTTTTATTCATTACGATCAATATGATGCGACAATAATTTCGCAAGCCTTATGGCAAGATTTTAGTTGGCTTTCCAAAGCTATTGCAATTGGAGTTTCTATGCATGAAGGAAGATATTTTGGCAGATTAAATCAAATGATAAATCTAGCTGGATGTTTGGGATTAATTTTGATAATGATCTTTGGATTTGCAATGTGGTTAAAGCGCAAAAATCCTAACAATTTTGGTGCACCGCAAGTAAATAAAAATTGTCATTTAAGTAAAATTATCATTTCAATTATCTTTGCCTTAGCGCTAATAATGCCAATGTTTGGATTGTCATTATTTTTTATAATTATAATTGATTTTTTTTGTAAAAAATTGCCAATAAAAATTAGTTAATTGCTTTTTAACATTAAAATAAATTCAAAATTTTGCGCAAAGGAGTGTAAAAATTTAATTTAATTTTTTAGTTAAAAATTTTAGGCTGAAAAGTGCATGGGTGGTATGTTTGGGAAGGTGGTGCCTAGAGACGGAATCGAACCGCCGACACAAGGATTTTCAGTCCTTTGCTCTACCGACTGAGCTATCTAGGCATAGTTATGATTTGACATTAAATAAAATTTTGTTGTAAAATTTAATTTACAAAATGGTTGCTTAAAATAAATCTCTTAGCAATTTAATTGCCAAGCTTTATTTTGCAAGTAATTAGCTTTAAAAAATTTAAAAATATGGAAAATTTGCACGATTATTCAAATTATGTTATGGCTTGTTACGCCTTGTCCTTCTTGGTTGGATTCGGTTTCTTGGCGTTGGTTATTATCAAATATTTTTACTTAAAAAAATCTTTAAGAAAAGTTAAAAAAAATGATTAACTATAAACAAAAAAGAATAATTTTTATTACCATAATTATTGGAATTTCTTTGTGTGGATTATTGTTGGTCATTAGCAATTTTCGCGATAGTTTAGTATTTTTTTATACACCTGAAGAAATTTTTAATGAAATAGAAAACAGCAACAAAATTAATAATAAAATTAATAATAAAATTCTGGGGAAAAATATTCGCGTTGGTGGCTTAGTTAAAGAAAAATCATTAAAAAGAATTGACGCATTAACTGTTGAATTTGTTATTACTGATTATAAAAAAGATTTAATTATTGAGCATATTGGCCTTGTTCCGGATTTGTTTCGCGATAATCAAGGAGTGGTTGCGAAAGGTATTTATGATTCTAAAAAAAATAAATTCTTTTCTCGTGAATTATTGATCAAGCATGACGAAAAATATGTGCCTTACGAAATTAAAAATATTAAACCACCAATCCAATAACAATTTAAAAATTAAATTTGTTAACAGAAATTTAGAAAAAATTATATCGTTTCTTTATCGATGAATTGCAACATCCGCGACATTTTTTTTGGGTAAATATTAGCTTTATGTGATGGTTTTACTGGAATTGATATATACCATTTCTCATATTGAAAAATCAAATGGATAGTCAAAATAATGAAACTAATTATTTTAAAGATTTTTTAATAGATTATTTAATTCATCTAAATTGAGTTTTACACATTTGACGCGATGCTGAATTTGTTCATTAATTTTTGGGTGAATATTATAAAGCTTTATGCGAGAAAAATCTTGTAATTTTGCGTTTAAATCAACTTGATTGTCAATTGTTAATTCATGATCTTGTTCGTTTGTAATATCTTGGCATATTGCTTGTGATGAATTATTATCAAGGGTTTGCGCAGTAATAAAATCATCAATTTGAATTGACTTTTCTGAGACAGAATGCGAAATAAAATTTTGGTCAATATCTTCAAGTTGCACAGAATTTTCAAAATAATGATGCTTAGTTTTTGGAGAATTATTAAGGTTTTTTTCAGTTTTTTTTTGATTAATAATTCTTAACAAATCATTGGCATCTCCACCTTCATCAATTACAAATTTTTTAATTTTTTTTATGGTACTAAACTGGCGATTGGTAAAATATTGCTCACCATTTTCATTTATCTTTGGAGTTAATTCGCTAAAAATTTCTAGCCAATAGTTAAGGTCAGATTCTTCAACCTCTAGATCGGCAATAATTTGTAGAAATGTTTTTTGATTATTTTTAGAGAGTTTTTCAATACTATCATCAATCTTGCTTAGAGTCATGCTTCTTTTTTGTATAATTGAAAATTAAAAATTTGATTATAACCCCACTTGTTGCAGTTAGGGGAACTGCAAATATTATTCCAAATAAGCCAAAAACAGTTCCGAAGAAAAATAAGCCAAAAATAATCCATACTGGATGAAGACCAATTTTGCTACCAATCAAGTTTGGAGTAAGGAAATTTGATTCAATAATTTGACCAAAAACAAACACCGCAGAAATTAAACCTATATTTTGTAGATCTAGACCCCATTGAAATAACGCAATTATAATTGCAGTTGTTATCCCGCAAAGCATGCCAATAAATGGAATAAAAGAAAAAATCCCTGTTAATATGCCAATTAAAAAACCATAATCAAGGCCGCAAAAACTTAATAAAGTTGCGTAAATACAGCCTAAAATTAGGCAAACGTGAATTTGTCCACGAATAAATCCAGCCAAGGTTTTGTCAATTTTAAAGGCTAATTCGCGTATAGGTTGTGAAATTTTTTCAGGCAAATTATTGTTAAGGTTTTTGATTAATCGATCCCAATCTTTGAGAAGATAAAAAACCAAAATTGGCATAATAAAAATTAGCGATAAAATATTGACAAGAGAAGCCGAAGAACTCGCGGTGTTGATAAATATTTTTTGTAAAAGATTGCTGATTTCAATATTAAATTTATGAGTTTCAAGAAATTGAAAGAGACTTTTATCGGTATTAAATCCAAATTGATTAAGTGAATCAGCAATTTTGGGATAAATATCGATGTTAATAATTTGAGCGTAGCGCGGTAAATTTTCAATAAATTGTATAGCTTGAGAATAAGCTAGTGGAATACTTACAGCAAGTAAGCCAAATAATATTGAAAAAAATATTAGTAAAATAAGCAATGTTGACAAGCTTCGCGGAATTCTGTGGTGATTCTGCATTTTATCGACGAGAGGGTGCAAAAAATAGGCGATAATTAATGAAATTAAAAATGGACTAAGAACACTTCTAATTTGATAAACCGCAAAAATCGCCATAGCAACTAGAGGAATAATAATTAATAATTTTTCACTAAGTCTCTTAGGCATAAGTTATTCTTAATAGTTCTAGTTAATTGTTAATGAATAAAAATTATCGCTTTTTTTATCGACTGAAAAATTTAAACGCCCAAAATTATCTTCAATTTTATTATTCAAATCATTGTAATTGACTGAAATAACCGCATAATCACGCGATAATGATTCGATATTTATTTGACTTATAAAATTACAATTTTCAATTTTTTTCTTAGCAATGATCCAGCTATCCAAATTTACAAAATTAATTTCCAAGCGAATAAAATTATTGTTAAGGTTTTTGTCGCCAACAAATTGAGTGCTAGCTAAATATTCAATTGTTTTCTTGGCAACAATATCAAGAAGTTGCTCGTAGTTAAGGCGATCAACATTTACAAAGCTGAGGCGCAGCTGTTTCTTCTGCATTTTACGAATATGATTAACATCTAAAATAATTTTATTTTCAATATTATCATAATTTAGAATGATTGTGTAAGCTGATAAGGCATTGTATTTATTTAGCATCGACTCAATATCTGCGTAACTTAGATCGCTAATATTTTCATTATTGATAGTAGCAATATTGTCAATGTCGGGTTGACCTACTAAAAAATTTTTTTTACTTCTTGTTCCAAGATAGCGATTTAGAGCGTATCGCCATTGATTTTCTTCTTCCCAAAGTTTGATCCTTTTTTTATCAGCAATTCCTGCGATGATAATGGCGATTTCATTATTATCGCTTACTTTATTTTTAGGATTATTTTCGACGTTATTTATAATTTCCTTAGTTTTTTTTTGCAAAATATGATCAACAAAATTTTTAGCAAAAGTTATGTTAAAAGTTGCAGAATAGGTATTTCCAGCGATTTTTTCATTTTGAATTTGTTCGGAGCTAACCATTTCAGAAATTTCATCATCATTGATTTCATCGGCAATCGCAGTATTTAATTCGAGACGCGTAAGAAGAATTAAAAAACCATCACGGCGAGCACTAGCTACAGCTGAATTTCTCGCTAATGTTGGAGATTTTGCTGCTGTTTTGGCGGAAACATTTTCAACTAAATAAATTTCGCTATCGGCACAAAAGCTGGAATTAGCTAATCCGAAAATGCAAAATAATAATGCTAAAAAAAATCTTAACATAAATTTGGTTTTAAGTGCTTTAGGGTTGATTAAATATTAGAATTTAATGTCAGAAGATACTGAAAATGCTTAATTCTCAACCCATTTAAGATTTAGTTTGAAAATAAACTTAAGGTAAATATTCTTCAACAATATTTTTTGCTAGTCTTTATCTTTAAGTTAAAAATGGCAAGAAAATTATTGCTTAAATTTTTAATTTTAAATAAATTACAACAGCAATAGTTAAGAATTAATAAATTAATTAATGTCTACAACATATAAAAAAGCCGGTGTTGATATTGATGCTGGAAATCAATTAGTCAACCTAATTAAACCTATGGCTAAGGCAACGCAAAGGCCGGGCTCCTTTTGCGATCTGGGTGGATTTGGAGCGTTATTCGACTTAAAAAAATGCGGATATAATGATCCAATTCTAGTTTCATCAACTGATGGCGTTGGGACAAAATTAAAAATCGCTATTGAAACTAATCAGCATCAAACCATTGGAATTGATCTGGTAGCAATGTCAGTTAATGACCTAATAGTTCAAGGCGCACAACCATTATTTTTTCTCGATTATTTTGCTTGCTCTAAATTGCAAATTGAAATTGCCAAGCAAGTAATTTCTGGAATTGCCGAAGGTTGTAAACAGGCAAATTGCGCATTAATTGGAGGTGAGACTGCTGAAATGCCTGATATGTATAGCAATGGTGATTATGATTTAGCAGGATTCGCAGTGGGAGCGGTTGAACGTGACTCAATATTGCCACAACAAACGCAAGCGGGAGACATTTTGCTTGGCTTGGCATCAAGCGGAATTCACTCCAATGGTTACTCGCTCGTGCGTTATATTCTCAAGCAAAATTCTTTAAATTTTTTTGACATTGCTTTTGATAAAAAAACTTTTGCTGAAATTTTAATTACCCCAACAAAAATTTATGTTAAATCTGTTTTAGAAGTTTTAAAAACCAATAAAATAAAGGCTTTAGCTCATATTACAGGAGGTGGTATTGTAGAAAATATTCCGCGAGTTTTATCAAAAAATCTGCAAGCAAAAATTAATTATAAAGCTTGGCAAATGCCAGAAATTTTTAAATTACTACAAAAAATTGGTAAGGTAAGTGATGAAGAAATGTATCGCACTTTTAATTGTGGAATTGGCATGGCTCTAGTTGTTAATAAGAATAACGTTGATGAAATTAAGCAAATTTTGCAAGCTAATGGCGAAGAAGTTTTTGAAATTGGAGAATTGGTATGACGAAAATCAATCGCTCAATTTCAGTCCATCTGCAAGATTTTCCGGATGTAGGTTTTTTAAATGATGAAGATGAGTTAATAAGGGCTATGGATTTAGTCAGGAATATTTGTTCAAGCGCTTTATCAATCCGCGACAATAAAAACTTACGCGTAAGACTTCCACTGCAGAGCCTTACAATCATCGGTAAAGATGCTAAAAAATTATTAGATTTCAAGGATATTATTGCTGAAGAAGTTAATGTTAAAGAAATTTTTACGCGCGAGGATGTTGCAGAATTTAGTGAAATAAAATTACAAATTAATTTTAAAAAAATTGGCGCAAAATATGGTGCAAAAATGAAAGAAATTACCGAAGCAACCCGAACTGGCAATTGGCAAAAACTAAATGATAAATCAATTCAAATTGCTGGTATTGATTTAGTTGCTGATGAATTTGATTTAAAGTTAGCAATAAAAAATTATGACGAAAGTAAATTCAGCGTTATCGCTTTACCGAGCAATGATTATCTTGTAATGCTGGATATTCAAATTTCTGAGAAGTTAGAGCATGAAGGTATTGCTCGTGATATTGTGAGAGCAATCCAGCAAAACCGTAAAGAAGCTGATCTTGATATTTCTAGACAAATTATTTTAAAAATTTATTCAAGTAATCCAATAATTTCAAAAGTAGCGCAAGATTTTGCAGAATATATTAAAAAGCAAGTACTAACATCGAACCTAGAAGTTCTTGATCAAAAACCATCATCAACTAAATTTTATTTTCAACATCAATTAGATTATGGTGATTTAACAATAGTTTTTAGTTAGAAATATTTATTTAAAATTTTTTACTAATAATTATTGGAAACCTTTAAATTAATTTTAAAGTTATTTCAATTGGAACATGATCGGACGGTTGATTTACTAAACGAAAATCACGATAAATTTTTGATGATTCAAGATATTCGCCAAGATTTGGTGTAATCCAAATGTGATCTAATCTCCTACCACGATTTGATTTTAATGGCTCAATTGCCCGATAACTCCACCAGCTATAAAGTTTTTGATCATTACTAACATGAGCGCGATGAGTGTCAATAAAATTCAAGGAACTTTTGATTTTATTTAATTTTTCTACCTCAATTGGAGTATGCGAAACTACATCTAGCAATTGCTTATGAGACCAAACATCATGCTCTAAAGGAGCGATGTTGAAATCGCCAAGAATAATAATTTTTTTATTTAGTTGCGCTTGATCATGAAAAAAATCATACATCCAATCGATAAATTTTAATTTATGAGCAAATTTGTCATTGATATCTGGATCGGCAACATCTCCACCAGCTGGGACATAAAAATCATGAATTTCAATTATACCAATGGCTGTCGAAATTTCTGCGCTAATATGACGTTTATGTCCATAAGCGTGAACATCAATTTTGTTAATATTTGACAAAGGAAATTTTGATAATATTGCTACGCCATTATATGATTTTTCACCGCTAAATACAAGATATTGATAACCCATTGAAATTAGTTCGAGGCATGGGAATAAAGAATCTTCAACTTTTATTTCTTGCAAGCAAATAATATCTGGTCTAGAAATTTCGCTAAATTTTTTAAGTAAATTTATACGAAGGCGAAGTGAATTAATATTCCAAGAAACAATTTTCACCCTAATTGATTTGATAAGTTATTATAACGTTAGAGCGTAATTTTTGTTCACCATTTTCACCTTGAACAATTGTGAAAACTGGCGCAAAATCATCACGATTTTCAATCATGCCATGTTTTTTAAATTTGTCTTCAAAGGGTAGATTATCATTAAACTTAATTACTTTTGAAATCCTAACCCCTAGAGATTTAGCAATATTTTTAGCATCCTGCCTGGCAAGATTAATTGCTTCTGCGCGAGCTTGCTCTTTAATTTTTTCAATATCATCTATTTCATAAGAAATTGGACTTATTTCTTCGATAAGTTGCTCTGCTAAATAACTAATAATTTCGCCAGATTTTTTTATGTCACGTATTTTAACAAAAATCTTTTGCGAAGCTTCAAAGCCAATTGGGTTTTGCTTATTTAAAGGGCAATTTCCTTTTAAGCATGAATCACTGGCGTAGCGTGGACGACTAACATAGCTATCAATTTTGATATCATTCTTATCAATTTTTTTTTCGTAAAGTTCAGTGATTATTTTATTTGCTTTAAAAATCATTTTTTGATGAGCATCTTTAGCAGTTTTTTCGGTATTTTTTACAAC
>CAMDJZ010000007.1 GCA_945901265.1 Rickettsia typhi | reverse complement strand
CAAGATAAACTCTGTGTTCATTTCAATAGTTTTATGATGCAATTACATGAATCATTGCATAAAATTCGTCAGCAAAAAAATAACCATAAGGATGAATTATTCGAAGCATTAATATTAATTTTAAAAAAAAATCCAAATAATAATTTACCCAAAATAATTTGCTTTGATGAATTCCAAGTTCTTGATATTGGAGATGCAATGCTATTATCGCGAATATTTAGTTTTATTTTTAATCAACAAATAACCGTTATTTTTACTTCCAATTCTCATCCACTTGATCTCTATAAAAATGGCTTACAACGAGAATTATTTCTTGGGTTTGTAGATAATATTTTATTGCAAAATTGTCAAATATTACACCTTAATTCAGCTATCGATTATCGATTGCTAAAAATATCAAATTCATTTAAAAAGTTTCTAGTAAATAACCAAGCTAATCGAGAAATATTTGACAATTATTTACAGAAATTTACCAAAAATAAAATTAAAGATGCCAAAAGAATTACAATTTTTGGACGTGAAATTATTGTTAAAAATGCCTTCGAAAATATTGCAGTTTTTTCTGCAAATGAATTATTTTTTACAAACTTACATAGCTCAGATTATCATAAAATTTGTAATAGTTTTGACTTAATTTTTTTAAAAAATCTAAAAAACTTTTCCATTGATAATGCCAATGAAATAAGGCGTTTTACCCTTTTTATTGATGAAGTTTATGAAAATAAAATCGCCTTAGTTATTTTATCTAAAACTAAAATTGATAAACTTTTAGATGATGAATTAATTAATAACAAATTCATTTTTTTTGCTCGGACAATCTCACGTTTAAAAGAAATAAAATCATTTGAATATTGGCAAGCAAGTAAGTTTAATTCAAATTTATAAAAATATTGCCTTCTAAACTTACAGATTCTAAAATAGAATTGTTATTAATTAATTTTTTTCAAATTATATTTAATCAACTAAATATCGATATAATTCTTAATGTTAAATTGTTTATTTGTTTTATATGCATAATGAGTTTGATGTTATTGTAATTGGTGGAGGACATGCAGGAATAGAAGCTTGTTGCGCAAGCGCTCGAATGAATGCAAAAACTTTACTGATCACTAAATCTGCTGAAAATATTGGAGAAATGTCTTGCAATCCAGCTATTGGGGGAGTTGCAAAAGGAACAATAGTTCGCGAAATTGATGCTCTCGATGGAATTATGGGTCAGGCAATTGACAATGCTGGTATTCATTTTCGAATTCTCAATTCCTCTAAAGGTCCAGCTGTTCATTCGCCAAGAGCGCAAGCTGATAGAAAACTTTATAAAAAATCAGTAAATAAACTTTTAGTTAATTATCCAAATTTATCAATAATTTATGATGAAGTTAAAGATATTATAATAGAAAAAAATAAGATTTGTGGAGTTATAACTACTAATAAAACGATCTACGCAAAATCTGTAGTTCTGACAACTGGAACCTTTCTCAATGGAGTAATTCACATTGGTGATCAAAAGATTCCTGCTGGAAGAATTAACGAAGAGCCATCTTACGGAATTTCAGCTAGATTAGCTGAATATCAATTTCGATTAGGAAGACTCAAAACAGGTACGCCAGCTAGATTGCTCAAAAGCTCAATAAATTTCAATATCTTAGAAAAACAAGCTGGCGATGAGATCCCAACTCCTTTTTCATATTTGAATACAAAAATAAATACCCCTCAAACACCATGCTTCATAACATATACTAATCCTCTAACTCATAAAATAATTCAAGATAATTTACATTTATCGGCAATGAATTCGGGAAATATTTCCGGAATTGGTCCGCGTTATTGCCCGTCAATTGAAGATAAGGTTAAGAGATTTTACGATAAGGATCGCCATCAGGTTTTCCTTGAACCAGAAGGATTGGATAGCGATTTAATTTATCCTAATGGCATTTCAACTTCATTGCCATTAGATGTTCAAGAACAATTTTTACGTTCAATTAGTGGATTAGAAAATTGTATAATAACCCAAGCTGGATATGCAATTGAATATGATTTTGTTGATCCAAGAGAATTATTGCCAACACTTCAAACCAAAAAAATTTCTGGATTATTTTTTGCTGGACAAATTAATGGTACCACGGGATATGAGGAAGCTGGAGGGCAGGGTATAGTTGCAGGAATTAATGCTGGATTAATTGCCAAGGGCAGTAAAAAAGAATTTGTTTTAAATAGATCGCAATCTTATATCGGGGTTATGATTGATGATTTAACTAGTCTTGGAACTAGCGAACCCTATCGCATGCTTACATCAAGAGCTGAATATCGCCTTCATCTTCGCGCTGATAATGCCGATTTAAGATTAACGCCCTTAGGATTAGAAATTGGAGTGGTTGGAAATATTCGTAATGAAATTTTTGTTCAACGTCACGAAAAAATAATTGAAGCAAAAAAACAATTACAAAATTTAAAAATTTCTCCAAAAAAACTTTCACAATTTAATATACTTATTAAACAAGATGGAATAATACGCGATGCCTATCAACTTCTTTCATTTCCAGATATAAATTTTTCAAAATTAGAAAAAATTTGGCCTGAAATTTTGTTGCCTGAAATTTCTCAAATTGATCACGCCACAAAAAAACAAATTGCTATTGATGCAACTTATAGTCCTTACTTAGATCGTCAACAAAGGGATATTGATCTTTTTAGCAAAGAAGAAAATATGAAAATCCCTCTTGATATTGACTATTATAAAATTCACAGCTTGTCAAATGAAGTTCGGGAAAAATTAACAAAATATCGTCCCGCAACTATTGGTTTAGCAACAAGAATTCAGGGTATAACTCCTGCGTCATTAATGGCGATTATGATTTTTGTAAAAAATAATTTTTATAATCAGAATCTTATAAAAAATAATATAAATGCTCAAGAAGCTAGCTCAAAATTCACAGCAAAGTTTAAATAAAGTTTTAGTTAATTATTACCTATTTTCATTCCTAACCCTATTTCTATTATTCTACTCAAAAGCATCTTTAAGCGATGATTTTGTTTCGACAAACGAAATTGTAAAACAAATTGAAAAAAGTTTAATTTTCGATAAGGAATCAAAACAAAAAATTGATGTTTATAAATCTCGAGAATCAAATAAAGTAAGCGATATCAACATAGAAGCAGGAAAATCATCGGTTCTCACGATTAATGAGAGCAATTTAAATTCGGGAATAGAAATTGTTGTTGTTGATAATAAGAAAGAAAATTTTGATTTAAAAGAAAAGGAAAAGCTTGCCTATAATTCGGCAATGATTGGTCAATATGAAGTTTCAATTCAAATTTTTAAACAAATTTTAAAGGAACAGCCTAGCAACACATATGCAAAATTTTCATTAGCAACAGTTTACCAAAAAATTGGTCAAAGCAGACAAGCCAAGGATTTATATCATCAATTATTAATATCCGATTACGAAAATAAGGAAGAAGTATTGGGTAATTTATTTGCAATTTTAGTAGATGAATCGCCACGTGATTCAATTTATTTATTAACCAGATTATCAGTTCAGAATCCTGATTCTTCTACGATTTTAGCACATACAGCTCTAGCATATGATAAAATCAAAAATTATGACAAGGCAATTTCTTTTTTTACAAAAGCAATTTTTTTAGATGATACCAATATAAGCTATAAATTTAATCTAGCAATTATTTACGATAAAGCTGAAAAATTGGAAAAGGCTCTTGAGCTTTATAGTGAAGTTGCGAAAAATTATTTTAATAGTAACAATCTAAATACCTCAATACCTATTGAAATTATCCAAAAAAGAATAGAAACTATTAGAAATAAATTATGATTGATAAAATTTTACAATATGCTAAACAGCAAAAATGCTCTGATGTTCACCTTACGACCGGAGCTCAACCGACAGTTCGTTTAGACGGAGATATAGTCCTCATTCCCAATACTCCAATATTAACCGATAAAAACGCTTTGGAGCTAATTCATTCAATAATGAATGATAAACAAAAAATAATTTATGCTGAAAAATTAGAAATTGATTTTTCAATTCAACTTGGTGTAAATTTACGTTTTCGAGTTAACGCTTTTAGAACTATTAGTGGACCTGCTGCAGTATTTCGTGAAATTCCAATTGAAATAAAAAGCTTATCAGCACTTCACGCTCCTCAATCTGTTCACGAATTAGCAAGATATAATTCTGGATTAGTTCTGGTTGTTGGTCCAACTGGTAGTGGAAAATCTACTACTTTAGCAGCTTTAATTGACGAAATAAATGAGAGACATCCCAAGCATATTATTACCATTGAAGATCCCGTGGAATTTATTCATAAAAATAAAAAATGCTTGATAAACCAAAGAGAAGTTGGCAATAGCACTTTATCATTTAGTGCAGCATTACGTAGCGCTCTTCGTGAAGATCCTGATGTAATTTTAGTTGGTGAGATGCGCGATATTGACACCATTCACCTTGCATTAACCGCAGCAGAAACTGGACACTTAGTTTTAGGAACTCTGCATACAAATTCAGCGGCGCAAACCATAAATCGTATTATAGACGTGTTTCCTGCAGATGATAAATCTGTTGTTAGAACAATGCTTTCTAGCTCTATTAAAGCTGTTGTTTCGCAGAGATTAATAAAAAAGCAAGGAGGAGGAAGAGTTGCTGCTTACGAAATAATGCTTGCCAATCCTTCAATTCGAAATTTAATACGTGAAGATAAAATTGCCCAAATAAATTCAATCATAGAAATTAGTAAAAAAAATGGTATGTGCTCAATGCGCGACTCAATCAATGAACTAGAGGTTAAGGGTATAATTTCTAAAGCTATTGCTGAGGAAGTAATTTCAGCTTCAGAATAAAATTATAAAAATCCTCGCAATAAAATATCTTCATTATATTTTTATTTTGTATAATTTAATTTACTGAATCATAAAATAACTATAAAACTAATTGATTGATAAATAAATATGTAAATTATTTCATTAATATATAAAATATAAATAACTATTAAAAATTTATGAAAGCACTTTTTCGTACTAAATCAATAAAATCAATAATTGCCGAAGCTGAAAAAAAATCCCTTAAAAAAACCTTAGGAGCTGGTGATTTACTCCTTCTTGGAATAGGTAGCACAATTGGTACGGGAATTTTTGTTTTAACAGGAACTGCAGCAGCTAATTTTGCTGGCCCGGGAGTTGCCTTATCATTTGCTATTTCTGGATTGGTCTGCATGTTTGCAGGATTAGCATATACGGAACTCGCGGCGATGGTTCCCGTTTCAGGAAGTGCTTACACATATTCCTATGCAATTTTAGGAGAATTTCTGGCTTGGCTTGTAGCATGCGGATTGGCGCTGGAATACACAGTTGCATCATCAACAGTTGCGGCTGGTTGGTCAGGATATTTAATAAAAATTCTTGAACAAGGTGGAATAAAATTACCATTAATGCTCATTACATCTCCCGCCCAAGGTGGAATAATTAACTTACCAGCTTTTTGTATTGCTTTTTTTGTTGGTTTGCTGCTAATACGGGGAACCAAAGAAAGTGTAGTGGTTAATCGTATTTTAGTTAGTTTGAAATTAGGAGTAATTTTTATTTTTATGATTGTTGCAGTCCCACATATAAAAATGGAAAATTATGCAGATTTTATGCCTTTTGGTTTCAAAGGAGTATTGATGGGATCTTCTGCAATTTTTTTCGCTTACCTTGGTTTTGATGCAATTGCCACAACTGCAGAAGAATGCAAAAATCCTAAACGCGATTTGCCTATTGGAATAATTGGCTCTTTACTCGCATGTACTGCAATTTATATTTTAGTTTCGCTTGCGCTTACAGGAATTTCTCATTACACAACTCTTAATAATTCTGCACCAATGGCTAATGCATTGCTTGCCAATGGGAGCAATATTGGCTCAGCTTTAGTCTCTGTTGGAGCAGTTGCAGGAATGTTAACAGTTCTCCTTGTCATGATGTATGGACAATCGCGAATTTTGTTTGCAATGTCACGTGATGGATTAATCCCAAGTAGCTTTTGTAAGTTACATAAAAAATTTGGAACCCCATATGTAAGCTGTATATTTGTAACTATCTCAGTGGCACTAATATCAGGATTTACACCAATTCGTAGAATGGGTGATATGAGTAGCTTGGGAACGCTTTTTGCTTTTTTAATTGTTTCTTGCGGAGTTATGGTTTTACGATTGAGAAGTCCAAATCAAGAAAGAAGCTTTAAATGTCCTGCGGTCTTTGTAGTTGCTCCATTAGCGATAATTGGTTGTGGATATTTAATTTATCAATTACTTCTAGAAAACTACAAACCATTTTTAATTTGGTATGGTTTGGCAATCTTAATTTATTTTTTATATGCCTATCGCAAAAGCGCTTTAAATGAAAATAATAAAAACTCAAAAAATATTAATTCTAATTCAACGATTCATAAATCAAGAAAATATCTTCAACAAGAATTACATCGCCAAAAATCTAAATAAAAAATAAAAAAAATATGAGTTTAATTGCAAATTTATTTCGTAAAAAAAATTTAAATGATGTTTTGAAAAAAACTCCAAAGTCAGGTCTAAATAAAACATTAGGAGCATTTGATTTAATATTAATTGGTATTGGTTGTACTATTGGAACGGGAATTTTTGTTATTACGGGAGTAGCTTCAGCAAAATATGCTGGTCCTGCAATTGCAATTTCATATGCCATTGCATCTCTCACCTGTTTGTTTTCAGCTCTTGCTTACGCAGAATTAGCTTCTATGGTGCCAATTTCTGGAAGCGCTTATACATACTCATATGTAATTATAGGCGAATTTGTCGCATGGTTGGTTGGATGGGGATTGATTCTAGAATATGGTATTGGCGCTTCGACAGTTGCTTCGGGATGGTCGGGATATATGGTGGGAATTGTAAAATCAGCAGGAATTAACTTACCTCATTTTCTTACTAAAACCCCTTTTGAGGGTGGAATTATTAATCTTCCAGCTTTTTTAATTTCATGTTTTATTGGATTATTACTTTATCGTGGAACCAAAGAAAGTGTAGCTTTAAATCGTATTTTAGTTTTTATAAAATTAGTCGTAATCTTTATATTTTTAATAATTGCTACGCCTTTAATCCAAACTCAAAATTATCAGGATTTCATGCCATTTGGATTTAACGGTGTTATGATCGGAGCAGCAACTGTATTTTATGCTTATATCGGTTTTGATGCAGTTGCAACAACTGCCGAAGAATGCAAAAATCCTAAACGCGATTTACCGATTGGCATTATTGCCTCGCTCTTAATATGCACAGTTTTTTATGTTGCAGTCGCGCTGGTGCTTAACGGCATCGTTAGTTTCTCAACGCTTGATAATTCAGAACCACTTGCTAAAGCTCTTCGCGATAATGGTAAGAATTTTGGATCGGCACTAGTTGCAACTGGTGCTATAGCAGGAATCACTTCAGTTTTATTAATTTTAATTTATGGGCAATCGCGAATATTTTTTGTAATGTCGCGCGATGGTTTAATTCCTAAAATAATTAGCAAAACTCATAAAAAATTTAATACTCCTTTTGTGAGTGTTATTTTAACGACCTGTTTCGTAGCATTAATTTCAGGACTACTTCCCCTTGAAACCTTAAGTAATATGACAAGCCTTGGAACTCTATTTGGCTTTATAATTGTATCAATTGCAGTTATTATTTTGCGTATTAAGCAACCTAATTTACAGCGTTCTTTTAAATGTCCGGCAGTATATTTTACGGCAAGTTGTGCAATATTATCTTGCGGATATCTTGTATATAAATTGTTAATTAATAATTGGCATTATTTTTTAGCGTGGACAGTAATTGGTATAATTTTTTATTTTTCTTACAGTTTTAAAAATAGCGAACAAAAAAAATTGTAAAAAAAAATTTATTTGAAAAAAAAATTGCAATATTCAACAATTGCTTTATAAAGCAAAATACAAAATTTGCCAATCTATTTCATAATTTTTTACAAAATGACTATTCATAAATACGTTTATTCCTTTGGTGACGGAAACTCGCAAGGCAATGCATCAATGAAAAATTTACTTGGTGGTAAAGGTGCTAACTTGGCTGAAATGTCAAATATGGGTTTACCGGTTCCACTCGGTTTTACAATAACTACAGAAGTTTGTGATGTTTACTATAAAAATAACAAACAATTCCCGGATCAATTAAAATTTCAGGTCCAATTGGCTCTTGAATTAATCGAGGAAAAGTTACAAGCTAAATTTGGTGATGCCGAAAATCCACTTTTATTTTCTGTTCGATCTGGGGCAAGAGCTTCTATGCCTGGAATGATGGACACGGTTCTTAATCTTGGCTTAAATGATCAAACCGTTCTGGGTCTTGCCAAAAAAAGTAATAATAAAAGATTCGCCTACGATTCCTATCGACGCTTTATTCAGATGTATTCTGATGTGGTTCTTGGAGTTGATCATTATAATTTCGAAACAATTCTTGACGAAAAAAAACAGGAATTAGGCGTATATAATGACACTGATCTAACTGAAAATAACCTTGAAGAAATTGTAAATTTATTTAAAGCTGAAGTAAAAAAAGAATTGGGAAAAGATTTCCCGCAAGATGTTAATCAACAATTATGGGGTGCCATTGAAGCGGTATTTTCTTCCTGGATGAACGATCGCGCAATTACATATCGAACCTTAAATAACATACCACAGGAATGGGGAACGGCTGTAAATGTTCAATCAATGGTCTTTGGAAATATGGGTGAAACTTCCGCTACGGGAGTTGCCTTTACTCGCAACCCATCAACAGGTGAAAAGGAACTTTATGGTGAATATTTAATCAATGCGCAAGGTGAAGATGTTGTTGCTGGAATTAGAACTCCACAATCAATTACCATAAAAGGCAAAGAACAACTTGATTCATCTCTTCCTTCAATGCAAGAAACAATGCCGGAAGTTTTTTTGGAGCTAGAGAAATTTTATAAAAAACTCGAGCTTCATTATTGCGATATGCAAGATATTGAGTTTACCGTACAAAATAAAAAGCTGTGGATGTTACAAACACGTAGCGGGAAACGCACTGCTCAGGCAGCAGTCAAAATTGCGGTTGATATGGTTAACGAAAAACTAATTACCAAAAAAGATGCTTTAATGCGCATAGATCCATCTTCGTTAGATCAACTTCTTCATCCAACATTAGATCCAAAAGCTAAAGTAAAAATTATTGCCAAAGGCCTTCCAGCCTCCCCTGGAGCTGCTTCAGGAATTGTAGTTTTTTCATCTCATGAAGCTGAAAAAAGAGCAGATAATGGTGAAAAAGTAATTTTAGTTCGCCTTGAAACAAGTCCCGAAGATATAAAAGGGATGCATGTTTCTCAAGGTATTTTAACAGCTCGTGGAGGAATGACTTCGCATGCAGCAGTGGTTGCGCGAGGAATGGGAACCCCTTGTGTTTCAGGTGCAAGCGGACTTTTCGTAGATAATAATCAACGTTTTTTTACAGCCGGAGATGTTAAAGTTAAAGAAGGTGAATTAATTACGATCAACGGTTCAAATGGCGAGGTGATTCTTGGATTAGTTCCAACATTAAAGCCAAATCTTTCTGGGGATTTTCAAACAATAATGTCATGGACTGATGAAGTTCGCAAACTAAATGTTCGCGCCAATGCCGAAACTCCACTCGATTGTCAGGTCGCACGAGATTTTGGTGCTCAAGGAATTGGCTTATGTCGAACTGAGCACATGTTTTTTTCTCAGGATCGCATTATTGCAGTAAGAGAAATGATATTGGCTGAAGATATTGATGGTCGAAAAAAAGCCCTTGCAAAACTTTTACCGATGCAAAGAAATGACTTTATTGAAATCTTTAAAATTATGGCTCAATTGCCGGTTACAATTCGCTTGCTCGATCCACCACTTCATGAATTTCTTCCGCATAAAGATGAAGAGATTGCAGAGGTAGCCAAAGTCGCTGGCGTTGAAATAGATTTTGTAAAACATCGCATTAATCAGTTACAAGAACAAAATCCTATGCTTGGTCATCGTGGCTGTAGACTTGGCATTTCATATCCAGAAATTTATGAAATGCAAGCACGAGCTATTTTCGAGGCAGCATCAATTGTAAAAAAAGAAACAAACCAAGATGTGCTACTGGAAATAATGATCCCGTTAGTTGCAACTCGTAAGGAAATTCAAATTATGCGCGAATTAGTAATTAACATTGAAAAATCAGTTGAAAAAACTTACGGCATAACATTGCAATATATGATCGGAACCATGATAGAGCTTCCTCGCGCTGCATTAATAGCCGATAAGATTGCTCATGAAGCAGAATTTTTTAGTTTTGGAACTAATGATTTAACCCAAACTACATTTGGCCTATCTCGAGATGATGCTGGTAATTTTTTAGGCGCATATCAGAAAGCTGGAATTCTTGAGCGCGATCCATTTGCTGAATTGGATCAAGAAGGTGTTGGCGAACTTATTAAAATTGCCAGCCAGAAGGGTAAGCAAACTCGCGCAAATATTAAACTTGGAATTTGTGGCGAACATGGTGGTAATCCAAATTCAATTGAGTTTTGTCATCGCGTTGGATTAGATTATGTCTCTTGCTCGCCATATCGCGTTCCAATCGCTAGGTTAGCAAGTGCACGTGCAGCAATTTTAAATCCTTAAATTATAAAATGTATAATTTTCTAAGGTGTCATAAATATCTTTTGCAAAATTGAAATTCGACGTTTAATAATCACTAAAAAAAATAAAAATTTATGCAAAAAAAAGACAAGATTTCTGCTGGATTTTTGATTATTGGTGACGAGATTTTATCAGGTCGAACCAATGATCAAAATCTTAATTTTCTTGCAAAAAATCTTACTGAATTAGGTATTGTTTTATGCGAGGTTAGAGTTGTAAGAGATGTTGAAAATGAAATAATTGATGCATTACTGGCATTAGAAAATAAATTTGATTACGTATTTACAAGTGGAGGAATCGGTCCAACTCATGATGACATAACTTCACAAGCTGTTGCCAATGCTTTTAGAAAAGATTTAATTTTAAATGAAGAGGCTAAGGAAATTCTTTATCAATATTACGGCCAAAATAATGTTAATGAAGCGCGACTTAAAATGGCTTATCTTCCGCAAAGCGCTTCTTTGCTTGATAATCCAATATCATCAGCTCCGGGATTTAAAATTAAGAATATTTTTGTAATGGCGGGAATTCCAAAAATTTTTCAAGCGATGTTCGAAGCTTGCAAAAAAGATTTACGACTTGGATTAAAAATTTTTACTAAGGAAATAAAAATTAATTTGACCGAAAGCATTGTCGCTTTTGATTTTGCTAATTTACAAAAAGAATATCCCGATGTAATTATGGGAAGCTATCCATTTGATAATGGAACTTCTCTTGTATTTCGCAGTACCAATCAAATTTTACTTGAAGAAGCAATGCAAAAAATGATTGCAATTCTTAAGAAAATTAATTTTGATTCAATATTAAAAATTGCATAATCAACATGGGAAAAAAACTCGAAGAAATTGCCAAAAATAATAAAGAATTAGTTGATGAATATCTTGTTTTTGTTAAAGAAGAAGTTAATGAAAATAGATTTTTCAGTGATGCTCTCGATTGGTATTTATTTCGATATGTATCGCCAATATGCGATAGAACATTTTTAATTATTGGCGGAGTTCTTTCGGTTATAATTTGTTATATTGTCTTTGAAATTATTAAAATATCATTCCCCTTGGTTGTTCGAGATCCCATTATCATTAAAGCTAAGGATCAATCAAAATATCTTCCTCATTTAATTGAGTTAAAACCCAAATCAGGTAAAGAGAATTTTGATCCTAACGTTCGTAATATTGACGAAGCAATCATTAAATATTTAATTTCAATTTACATCAATGATCGTGAATCTTATAATTTTTCTAAAGCATCAATAGAAGATGTTAATACCAAAATTAATCGCATTAAAAATATTTCTTCGGTTGTTGAATTCAAAAATTTTCAGAATTTTTTTAGCGAAGAAAATCCATTAAGTCCCATTCAAAATTTTGGTAAAAATGTTATAAAATCTATTAAAATAACTGATTTTATTTTTATTAGAAGAAAAGAAAAAAATATGAGTTTTGAAAAGGTTTTAAATTTTTTTAATATTGACTTACCTAAGGAAGCTGATATAAAATTTGATTCTATAATCAATGCCCGTGATGAATATGGTGACGTTAAAACTTTAACTGAAAAATATTTAGTTAAGGTTAAATTTAATTTTACACCGGTTCACAAACCAAAAGATAATGATAAAGAAGTGAAAATAAAGGATGAGGTTAAATTAAAATTTATGATTGAAAGCTATAAACTTTTTCGCATAAAAAATTAAATATATGAAAAAAATTTTACCAATAATCGCTCTAATTCTTATAACTAACCTATCTAGCAATATTGCGCTGGGCTCCCAAATGCCAAGGTTTCTTGGAACTGAAAAAAAATTTAGGAGTTTTTTATATAATCCAAATGAAGTATATCGCTATATTGGCCATTACACTTACCAAGGCTTTATAGAATTTGAACAAGGCGAAACAATTGGAACGATTTCAATGGGCAATCCTTCCCTATGGCTATTTGAAAGTTTGGGTAATCGTCTTTTTTTAAAACCAGTTGGCGAAGATGGATCAGAAACTAATATGACGGTAATAACCTCCAAAAAAGTTTATCACTTTGAACTTATGGCTCGCGAAGCTAAGGGCATAGCTGACAAAAATTTAATTTTTGTCGTTAAATTTGTTTATCCGGACGAAAAAGAAAAAAATATTGTTGAATTCGCTAAAACAAATTTATCTGATGAACCGGATTTGCGAGATTTAAGTAAGTACAATTTCAATTATCAATATACTGGTGAAAAATCAATTGCCCCTAGTAAGGTATTCGATAATGGTCAATTTACTTATTTCCAATTTTCAAACAAAAATTCCGAAATACCTGCCATATTTAATGTAGATGCTGATGGTTTTGAGTCATTAGTAAATTATCGTGTAAGTGCTGATTATGTCATTGTTGAAAGAGTAGGGGCGCAATTCACGCTTCGAAATGGCAGTGAAATTGTTTGTGTTTACAACATAAATCTTTACTCATCTGGACGTGAAAAATCTTCATTAAAAAATAATAATGAAAAAAATAATGAGTTAAAGAATTTTTCTCCAGCCCTTGTTCCTAATCAACCTTTTCAATCATTAAGCCCAAATACCTCAAATAACACGATTATACCCTCAGCAAATCAATCTAATAGCTCACCAATGCCCAATATGCCAAACATGAAAATGCCTGGAACATTTTATTAAAATTTAGATTTCATTTAAGAAAAGAAATTATAATTTTATAGAAAACATCACATTATCGGTAATATTTAAATTTACCTAAAAAAAATATAAATTAATAATAAATATTCAATGAAGTTAGAAGTTAGTAATTATAATCATAAGTTAATTGAAAAGAAATGGCAAGAAATTTGGTTACAAAATAAGGTTTTCAAATTTAGCGAAGACTCTACAAAACAAAAATTTTATGTTTTGGAAATGTTTCCTTACCCATCTGGGAAAATTCATATGGGACACCTTAGGAACTACGCAATTGGCGATGCGCTGGCTCGTTATAAAAAATTAAAAGGTTATAATGTTCTTCATCCAATGGGCTTCGATGCCTTTGGTTTACCAGCTGAAAATGCAGCTTTGCAACATAAAATTCACCCTGAAAAATGGACTTTGTCAAATATTGCAAATATGCGTCAAGAGCTTAAATCAATAGGTTTAGCAATAGATTGGGATCGCGAAATAATCACTTGTTTACCAGAATATTATCGCCATGAGCAAAAAATATTTTTAGATTTTTATCGCGCTGGTTTAGCTTATCAAAAAGAATCCTATGTTAATTGGGATCCAATTGATCAAACAGTTTTAGCTAATGAACAAGTAATTGATGGAAGAGGGTGGAGAAGTGGAGCATTAGTTGAAAAGAAAAAATTAAAACAATGGTTCTTAAAAGTTTCTGAATTTAGTGAAGAACTTTTACAGGAATTAAAAAATCTTTCGGGATGGGATGAAAGGGTTATTTCAATGCAGGAAAAATGGATTGGCAAATCAGAAGGTTTATTAATTGATTTTGAAATTAAAAATAAGGAAATTCTACAAAATATTGGTTGTGATGAAAAATCAATTCGAATATACACCACAAGGGCTGATACGCTTTTTGGAGCATCTTTTTTAGCAATATCTGCAAATCATCCATTGGCAATTACATTAGCAAAAAAAAATAATGATTTACAAAATTTTATTGATCAGTGCAACAAGAGTGCGGTTGATGAACAAAGCCTTGAGACACAAGAAAAACATGGCTTTAAAACCTCAATAGAGGTAATACATCCTCTTGACTCATCAAGAAGGATTGCGGTTTATGTTGCAAATTTTGTGCTCATGGATTATGGAACGGGAGCTATATTTGGATGTCCGGGACATGATGCTCGTGATTTTGAATTTGCTAAAAAATATAATTTAGAAATTACGCAAATAATAGCACCAATTTCCCAAGAAAATATTGAATTGCCTTATCTTGAAGATGGAATTTTAATTAATTCTGCAATACTTAATAATTTAACTTGTATTCAAGCTAAAGAAAAAGTTTTTGAAATTTTATCCATAAAAAAGCTTGCGCAAAAGAAAATAAATTATCGCTTGCGCGACTGGGGCGTTTCACGTCAACGTTATTGGGGATGTCCAATTCCAATACTTTATTTGGAAGATGGGAGTGTAGTTGAAGTTCCGCAAGATCAATTGCCAGTTGAATTACCTAAAGATGTCGACTTTAATGGCACGGGCAATCCACTATTACAACATCCAACATGGCGATTCACAACATACACTGACAAAATTGGCAATAATTTTAAAGCAATTCGTGAAACCGATACCTTTGATACTTTTTTTGAAAGTTCTTGGTATTTTCTTCGCTATATTTCGCCCAACAGTAATGAAGCATTTGATAAAAATTTAGTTAATAAATTAATGCCTGTTGATCAATATATTGGCGGAGTTGAGCATGCAGTTTTACATCTTCTTTATTCAAGATTTTTTATTAAGGCACTAAAAAAATGCGGATATTTATCAATTGATGAACCATTTAAAAACCTACTGACTCAAGGTATGGTTTGCCATAATACTTTTAAGGATAAATCTGGTAATTGGGTTTACGCTAGCGAGGCAATTGAAATTCAATCTGGCAAGTTTATTCATGAAAAAACTCGTGAAGAGTTAACGGTGGGACGCAGTGAAAAAATGAGTAAATCTAAAAAAAATGTCGTTGAACCCCTTAATATAATTGACTCATACGGCGCAGACACTGCACGTTTATTTATGCTTTCTGATACTCCAGTTTCAAGAGATTTGGATTGGGCAGAAAGCGGAATAGATGGGGCATGGCGTTATATAAACCGATTATGGCGGTTAGTTGGTAATTTTACCAATGATAAATATTTCACAAATTTTAAAGATAGTTTATCCGAAAATTTATTTAAAAAATTTAATGAAAAATTTGATGAAAAATTATTTGATAAATCGCAATTAGCATTAATAAAATTAAATCACAAAACAATTGGAAATGTTAATGATGAATTTGAAAAAATGAGTTTTAATCGGGCAATTGCTAAGATCCGTGAATTTTCAAATTTCTTAGAAAAATATTCATTAAATAATTCATTAGATAATGAAATTATGTTTTTTTCATTAGCTAATTTAATAATATTAATTTCACCAATTACCGCGCATTTATCTGAAGAATTGTGGCAAAAAATTGGTTTTAAATCGCAAATATCTGCAGAAGATTTTCCAAAATTTAATAAAGCTTTAACTATTGACGATGAGATATCGATACCTGTTCAAGTTCTTGGAAAACTTCGCGCTATAATAACTGTAAAAAAAGATCTGGATTCTAAAGAGCTCGAAAAACTTGCCCTACAAAATGATAATGTTCAAAAATTTATCTTAGGAAAAGAAATTAAGAAAGTAATAATCATTACAAATAAAATGATAAATATTATAATCTAACTAAATTAATCTATATAGATTAATTTAGTTATTTTAAATTAACATTTATTTATATGTTATAATTAACTAGTTTTAATAGAATATTTTTTGCTTAAATAGGTTATAACCGCAAGACGCTCTTCAGTAGTGATTCCACGATTATAAATAATGATCTCAGAAATGTATCCCGAATGAAAAGAAGCGGTACCGCCAGTTAGAAATCTACTGCCAATAAATAATCTATCGACAAGAAATGTTGGCGAAGTAACTACAGTGGTTCCAACATTAGCATTTAAATATGCGATATTATTTGTGCCATTAAAAACAGTCGATGCGATATAGGGAACATTGATTCTTGGAGATACTTGAGTAACGCTTGAACCGGCAACTCCTGCAGCATTTGAAAGAAGGGCAGTACTACCAGCATCATAAAATGCTTGAAAACCTCCAGCATTAGCTTCATCAGTCGAAGTTGGAGAAACTCCAGCAAGTAAACCTGAATTTAATGAAACTAAAGCTTTATTTTGACCAACAACAAAAACTGTTAATCCTTTACCAGAAATACCAGCTGAATTTACAATCATAAAATCATCAGTTCCATCAAACAAAATAGAAGGCAATCCATTAATAATATTTTCTGAAAATTTTGGCTTATTGGCAATAAAAGGTTGTAAGCCATTAATTTTATAAGATGATTGGGTATTTAAATCAAACCAGGTAGTAATTGGAGTAGTATCAACTTCCTCAGCATTATCAAAACTTTCTTCAAGAGAAGATTCATACCATAAAACTAAGTCTTTTATAGTTGGGACTGGCGCACCTCTAGTAATATTTTGCGCCGAAACAACTTTCATTCTGCGAATTAATCGAGAACTTGAAGTAACGCCTGCAACTAAAATTCCTATAATTAAAATTACTATAGAAAGCTCAATTAAAGAAAAAGCTCTATAGGATTGTATGTTTTTTTTCATATAATAAGAATAAGTTAAATTATTTAAAGTATATTTATTCAAAATTTTTCAATAATTTAATAAAATACCCTTTCGTCAAAATATAAAAATCTTTTTTAAAATTAAAAAGATTTATTTTGCAGTTGTTATAATTCGGAAACAAATTAGCTAAATTGATTACTCTTAAATCTAAAAACTTTAACTCACATAAGGAATATTATGTAATATAAGTTTTAACTATTAAGAATAATCAGAGGAAATCTAATTATAAGCTAAACCTTCTTAAGCCTAATAGTTATTAGACACGTAATCTGCTAAGTGGCTTCTAAAGTCTTTTTTTCATAATGTATAACATGGCATTACAGATCTTGAGAAACCTAACTTGTTTGCTGAAGGATTAAGGAATTAATTTTTTTACAAAATAATTATATAAGCTTTAACTATTAAGAATAATCAGAGGAAATCTAACTATAAGCTAAACCTTCTTGCCTAATAGTTATTTAGACACGTAATCTGGTAAGAAGACTTCTAAAGCCTCTTTTTTATAATGTATAGCAACAGTCATGGCATTTAATTAATTAAATAATTGCCACACATCATTTGAAGTCGTAAAGACCATTAATGATAAGACTAGAATTAAACCTATCTTATAGGCAACTTGCTGAATTTTAACTGGGATTGGTTTACCAAAAATTGCTTCACAAAAATAAAAAAATAAATGTCCACCATCTAGAACTGGGATTGGTAGTAAATTCATAATTGCTAAATTCAATGAGATCAATGCTCCAAACCAAAATACCACAGTTATTCCCATGGAAAATGTCTTAGATGAATATTTAGCAATTTTAATTGGTCCACCTAATTCCTTAATTGAACGATTGCCAGTTATGAGCTCACCAAGTGCTTTGAAAATTGATATTGTAATATCATATGTTTCTAGGTTAGCATTAATAAAGCTTTGATATAGATTAGCTTGTTGATGAATCGTTTCATTGGCAACGATACCGATTATTTTAACCTTAACTTCCTCGCCAAAAAAATCCTTACTTATTTTTAATTCAGGTTTGATTTTCAAGTTGACAATTTTTTCATTTCTTTTGATCTCAACGTCAATTTCATCTTCATGATTAAAGTTTATAATTTTTTTAATATCATTAAAATCATAGACACCCTGCCCGTTAACACTAATTATTTCATCATTAATTTTAACCCCAGCATTAAATGCCGGACTCTCGGCAACTACTTCACTAATTTTTGGCAATACTTTATTTATACCATTAATCCGAAATAAAATTGTAAAAATTAGAATAGTGAATAAAATATTGGCAAGTGGACCAGCGAAAACAATGGCTATTCGTTGATAGACATTTTTGGCAATAAAAGAAATTTTTCTTTCATTTTCTGACATTTTTTTAATTAATTCGAAATCAGGAATTGAAGCTGAATTACTATCGCCATACATTTTAACAAAACCACCAATTGGCAATAAACAAAATTGCCATTGTGTTTTATGTTTGTCCTTAAATGAAAATAATTTTTTTCCAAAGCCAATTGAAAATTGTTCAACCTTTACACCGCATAATCTAGCAACGATAAAATGTCCAAATTCATGAACAAATACTATTACTGAAATTATAATCGCAAATGAAAAAATATTTTGTAAAATTAATTGTACTAAGGCCATAAATTTATGTATTAATTGAAGATGCAACTTCGCAAACTTTTTGATTAAAATCCAATATTTCTGCAACTGAATTTAATTTTTGTTGCGGAATTTTTTGTAATGTCTCTTCTACTATCTTATAAATTTGATCAAATCTAATTTTTGATTTTAAAAATTTTTCTACTGCTATTTCATTTGCGCAATTTAACGTAACAAGAGCGCTTCCTTCAAGCTCTAATGCTTTTTTACATAATTGGATTGCTGGAAATTTTTTGTTATCTACCTCATAAAATTCAAGCTTTTGTAATTTAGCTAGATCAAGTTTTTCATGATTTATTGATCCACGATATGGATAATTAAGTGCATATGAAATTGGAACGGCCATATCTGGATTACTCATCATTGCTAAACTTGCGCCATCCAAATAATTTACCATGCCATGAATTATTGATTGCGGATGAACAATAATTTTTATTTTATCCTTACCAATTGGAAAAAAATAATATGCTTCTATCATCTCTAAGCCTTTATTCATCATAGTTGCTGAGTCTATTGATATTTTGTTGCCCATTTGCCATTTAGGATGTTTTAAGGCTTCAGCTAGATTAATATCGCGAAAATTTTTTGTTGAATTAAAAAATGGTCCACCTGAAGCTGTTAAAACAATATCGGAAATTTGCGCTATATTTTGTTGCTCAAATATTTGAAAAATTGCATTATGCTCTGAATCAACTGGAAAAATTTTTAAATTATTTTTTTTAGCTAGGTTAATTAAAAAATCACCAGCACAAACTATTGCCTCTTTATTTGCTAAAGCAATATTTGATCCTGATTCAAGAGCGAGATAGGTTGGAAGCATCCCCGCTATTCCAACAATTGCCGATAACATTAAATCACATTTAATTTTAGCAACTTCTAATACAGCATCATTGCCACACATGATTTGACAATTCTTAAGAGAAGATAATTCTAATTTTAAATCTTTATAATGTTTTTCTTCAGCAATAACTACATATTCTGGATTTAAATCCAATGCCTGTTGTGCTAATAATTTATAATTATTTTGTGCAACTAATGTTTGGACCTTGTATTTTGTGTAATTGTTTTGCTGTTTATTTATTACATTTATTGCACTTTTTCCTATAGAGCCAGTAGATCCAAATATCGATATTTTTTTAAGTTCACTTTTGTGATTTATCATTATCTTTTATTAGCAATTATTTTTATTGTTAGAATCTTATTTATTATATTTGTTTTGTTCAATATTAATAATTTCATTTATTCTTCTAGCTTTTTCTTGAGTATCATCAATTGCAAAAAAAATTTCAGGAACCGATCTTAACATTACTTTTTTTGCTAATTCAAAACGTAAATGCCAAATTGCTTCATTAAGATCTTTTATAATTTTTTTATGATTTTTTATCTCACCTCCAAAAATATCAATATAAATTTTTACATTTTTCATATCAGGACTTACATCAGCCTGAACTATTGATATCAATGAACCAGATATATTTGACAAACCTTCGCGAATAAAAATATCGGCCATATTGCGTTTAATATTCTCGCCAATTTGCAATTGTCTTTGTGATTTCTTTGCAAAAGGTCTTGTGTCTGGCATAATTTTAGGTTATTAAATTTATTGATCGAATTTAATTATATTGTTAAATTTTTTTTTCTTATCTTCTTTTGGCTCTAAACCTTTTCTTGAATTTTATTTTGTAATATTTTATGCAAATCTGAAATAAAAATTATAAAAAGCAATTACTAATTTAGCATGTTTATTGAATATCATCTTTTGTGCTAATGATTTCAGCTTTTTTAGAGCTAAAAACTAAATAGCCTTTTTCAAATATTACATTAATTTTTTCGGACTTAATTCCTGAAAATGGAATATAAAAAAATCCCAACAAGCTATGCACTTAACAAAGGCTTATAAGATTTTAATTATTAATTTTATTGTCAAGGATTTGAGACAAATAGCCTAGCTACCATAACTCTAAAACAACTAAAACAACTCGGGTTGGGGCTTGGTGGTTCACTTGGAGTTTGGGAAGTTGGAGTATCTGAAGTGGTAACGGGCCTTTGAGCAACAAGCGCTATGGGCCCTGGAGCTACGTAGCTATAAACATCTCCAGTTACTTGTGATAACACTAGCGCTGAAAGGACAACAGGCGGCTCATCTTGAGTTCGAATTGTGGGAGCTGTTGGAGACGGCACCTCTGGAAAAATAATAGGCGGGGCATCAGAACCTTGTCTTAACGAAGTCGAAGCTTGTTGTTGAGTTGAAGCATTAGATAGTAATCCGGCGATTTCATAGAAGCCTTTGTCAATGGCAATTTGCTTAGGAGTCTTGCCATCTATATTTGTTAAATCAAGCTGCGCTCTTTTTTTTATTAGAAGTTTGACGGCTTTATGCTTGTTTTTTATAACAGCATAGTGAAGCGCGGTATTGCCATTTATATTATTCGCATAATTAATATTCGCTCTTTTATCTATGAGTAAATTCATCGTTGAAGTAGAGTCTTTTTCAGAAGCAATTTGAAGGGGGGTCATGCCATCTACTCCATTAATCGCATCAACACTCACTCCTGCATTTAATAGAGCCTCAAGGACTTCTTCCTGGGCAGTATTAGTTTCATCGTTATTATTAAAACTGCAGGCGATATGAATAGAAGTATTGCCTTTTTCATTTGGTGTTAAAGGATTCGCATAATTTGAAATTAATTCTTTAACGATATCAATTTTATTGTTGTTAATTGCGAAGCGAATTGCATGATTAAGAGCGGTATCTCTATTTTTTTCATCAACTAAGTTAACATTTACTCCTCTTGTTAGAAGACTGACAACGAAATCTAAAGGAAAGCCATCCCTACAGGCGATATGAAGTTGAGTGAGGCCTTCTTCATTAAACGAATTAATATCTTTAGGTTCGCCTGAAGGGATGGCTTTGTTTTTGGAGATAGGGACTGGGACAGCTTCCTCTCCTAAAAGGGTGATTATTGGTTGGTATTCTCTAGGATTGGATAAAGATTGTAAAATTTGTAAAGCGGTTTTTTTATCTTTATTTTTTATACTAATATCAGCCCCCGATTTTATTAGTGATGCGAGTGTTTCTTTTATTTCTTTTTCGGGGTTAATAAGTTGCCCACATCGTCTTATACTTCCCTTTTGATCTCATAATCCTTTAAAATGTAGGCTGCAAGGTGGAGAGCTGTATTACCTCTTTTATTAGTTTTATTAATGAAGAGATTCTGCGAAGCATCATTTAAAGCTATTAAATTTGTGGCACATAAAAATTTATCTCTAAATTTATAGGTATGGTCAAAACCACGTAAAGATAAATTTTTAAGCGCTAAATGAAGGGCGGTATTGCCATCTTTATTCTGCTTACTAATATCCGGGTTTTTTGTTAATAAAAAATTAACGTAATTCATTCTAACATCTTCCCCTTTGACTGCAGTGTGAAGAACGGTTTCGAGATTTTCATTCTGTGAATCAATTATTCTAACATATTGCTCTTTGACTTCAGGATGAACGGTTTCTAACCATTTATCATCTGAATCAATTAGAAATTCTGCTACTTTTATAAACTGTTTGCTAACGAAGGCATAGTGAAGAGCATTGAAGCCAAGGGATTTCTGCGACCATAAATCATGACTCTTACGAGCTCTCAATATAATGTCTTGTGTTAGAGTTGTTTGAGCAAGATCTTTATTTTTTTCTAATAGCTCTTCAAGGGTTTCAATATCTCCATTTTGGGCGGCTTCAAGAAAAGCAATTTGGTCGTCGATTATAGCTGTTGTTGGAAAGAAGTTTTTCATAATTATTATTCTCCTTATTTTAGTAGCGTTTATATTGATGAATTCCGCGCATAGTTATGTTAAAAGTGCATAATTTAATTGAACGCGTATTTAAAATATTAGAATGACGGACATCGGCAGTCAATAGCTTTTGTTCCTCTTGACTGTAGACCAAATACTGATAATCGGTTTTGTTATATGGATGATTTGAAAAATACATTTCAGTTTCAACCTTGCCAAATTTTTCATGATAAATATTAAAATTAATATGCGGTGCCCTACCCGAAGATGCGCCTGGCATGATCGTAATGAAATGGAAGTTTCCAATATTATCGGTAATTGCTCGACCTGACATATTAAAATATTTATCAATATACTCACTATTTTCTTCGAGAAGTGTGTGATATTTTCCCGCTGAATTAGTTTGCCAAATTTCTACAACTGCTCCACTAATGGGAATGCCAAATGAATCGGTTACTACTCCTTGGATAAAAATTATTTCACCAAATGCTCTATAAAATGATCCGGTTTTTTTTGCAAGATTATTACTGCTTATGAAAATATCAGGCATTGATAAATCTGCTGAAAAAAATCTTGAAGGTGTTGGTGTTCTAGGTGTAAATGCAGATGGCTGTTCAATAGCTATTTTGTTTTGCGTGTGATTTTTATTTATTTCATATTGGGAAAATTTTTCAACTACCTGACTTTCATTCGAGTAACTTTCTTTAGTGGTATTTTGCACAGAATAATTGCCAATTTCTTGAGCAAAAACATTACGAATAGCTAGCTCAATAAGTAAAATATAAATTATGCAAAAATAATGTTTTCTCATGGTTAATGTTAAAAAATATTATAAAAGATTTTATAATATTTAATTTATTGAGGTTTAAATTTTTGGTAAGGTTACGCCTGTTTGTTTCATATATTTTCCTAAACGGGTTTTATATGATACTTCGCATTGCTCATCGCCTCTGAAAAATAGGAACTGACAAGCTCCTTCAAATGCATAAATTTTAGCTGGAAGTGGAGTTGTATTTGAAAATTCTAGAGTAACATGACCTTCCCAACCAGGTTCCAAAGGCGTAACATTAACGATAATTCCGCATCTGGCATAGGTTGATTTACCAACACAAATAACCAATATATCCTCAGGAATACGAAAATATTCTACAGTTCTAGCCAAGGCAAAACTGTTAGGAGGAATTACACAAATATCGGTAGTTCGATCAACAAAACTTGATTCCGAAAAATTTTTAGGATCTACAATTGCTGAATCAATATTGGTAAATATTTTAAATTCATTAGAAACTCTTGCATCATAACCATATGATGAATTTCCATATGAAATTATTTTTGCACCATTTTCGTTATTACGAATTTGATGGTCAATAAAAGGCTCAACCATGCCATGACTTGATGCTAATTTTGCGATTGATTTATCTGAAAGAATTGTCATTTTTATTAAAAGTTTTTGTAGAAATTAAATTTATTCTTGCTAGAAATAATAATAATCTTTTAAAACCCAAATAGTCAAAAAATATTTTGTTTCTTAACGATATTTTTTTAAACTAACCGCTAATTTTTTATTTTGTGCACGATATATCATATTTAAATGATCTCTTAATTTTACTTTTTGCTTCAGTAGTTGTAGTGGTTATATTTCGGCAAATTGGATTAAGCCCAGCTCTGGGTTATCTTATTGCTGGCGCTATTATTGGACCATTTGGACTCCAATTTGTTGAGACCACCCAATCAACTAGATCAATTGCTGAACTCGGAATTGTCTTCATGCTCTTTGCAATTGGTTTAGAACTTACTTTTGCAAGACTTGCGACAATTCGAAAATATGTTTTTGGTTTTGGAAGTGCTCAGGTAATTGTTACAGTTGGATTAATTACCTTAATAACCAATTATTTTTTTAAAATTCCTATTGAAGCAGCCCTTATCATCAGCTGTGCACTAGCTATGTCTTCAACGGCTATCGTAATGCAAGTGATTTCTGAAAATGGCGAGCAATCAACACGAGTAGGAAGGTTATCTTTTTCTATTCTGCTTATGCAAGATTTAGCGGTAATTCCGATTTTAGTTTTACTGCCATTGCTTGCAAAATCAAATCTTAATGTCTTTAACGCCTTGGGTGGCGCATTGATAAACACAATTATTGCCTTAGTAATAATTTATGCAGTTGGGAGATTATTGTTAAAGCCTTTTTTTAGAGTTATTGCCCATACTCAAAATGAAGTGCTATTTCTAAGCTTCACCTTAATGATAATTTTAGGATCTGCACTTCTCTGTCACAAACTTGGCTTATCATTTGCATTAGGTGCATTTATTGCAGGATTGATGGTTGCCGAAACAGAATTTCGTTATCGCGTTGAAGATGAAATTCTTTCACTAAAATCACTTTTGATGGGGTTATTCTTTATGACCATCGGCATGTCATTTGATTCCAATTTACTTATGCACTCATTAATTCCAATTACTGTGATTACCTTCTCGCTAATAATTTTAAAGGCCTTGATAATTTTAATCTTGTGTTGGATTTTTCGTTTTCCACTTGCTCCGTCAGTTCATACCGGATTGCTCCTTGCACAGGGCGGTGAATTTTCTTTCGTAGTCCTTTTGGTGGCTGTAGAAAATAAATTACTTTCTGATGATTTGTCACAAATTTTAATGACTGCCGTAACTTTTTCAATGGCCTTAACACCAATGTTGGCGAGTATTGGTCGTAAAATTAAAGGACAAATTTATATTAAAGAAATTCTTCGCAATAATAAGCTTAAACGTGAAATTGGCGATATCAGCAAACATATAATAATTATTGGTTTTTCTAAGGTTGGGAGAATTACCGCTTATATTTTACGTAAGCGAAAAATAAATTATTTAATTCTCGAAAATAATCATCGCATTGTGCGTATCGAAAAAAATAATGGCTTTAACATTTACTACGGAGATGCAATGAATATTGAAATCTTAAATTATATCGGTACAGCCAAAGCGGAATCTGTAGTAGTTGCGCTTGATGATGAAATTGCCTGCATAAAAGTAACGCGCTTTATTCATCAAAATTTTCCGTCAGTTGCTGTAATTACCAAATCAGAATCATTTAATAATACTGATCGTTTTCGCAAGGTTGGCGCAAGCTATGTAGTTTCTAAAAATCTTGAAACTGGTCTACAACTTAGTCGCGCAGCGCTTTCTTCAATTGGTGTTAATAGTAATGAAGTGACAGCGATTATAAATTCATTTCGCGAAATTAATAATGACGCTCTGAAGGATTTAATTTTATTTAATGAGGATGATGAAAATGAAAATTTACGCAATAATAAAGTAAATGCAAATTTGAAAGACGATATTAAAGAAAGTTTGAGTGATGATTAAATTATTTACTTCTGATTGATTTGAACTCCCCTCTAGAAATTACTTAGTAATTTCGTAAATTTATCTCTAGAAATTACTTAGTAATTTCGTAAATTTATCTCTAGAAATTCAAGCAGTAATTCGTAATTTTATATTTAAGCAAGGGTATTTTGGTCGGGGCGGAGAGATTTGAACTCCCGACCCCTTGGTCCCAAACCAAGTGCGCTAGCCAGACTGCGCTACGCCCCGAAATAAGTCAATAAAAAATAAAATATAATCTATTAAAAGTAGTTTATTAATATTTGTTATAATTAAACTCTACTTTACTATAAATATCTTTTAGATAATTTTTATAACTAACTAAAAATTCATGAATTACCTTTAAAATAAAAAACTATAGTCGAAAATGACTGTAATTGTTGAAAGTTCATGCAATTATAATCAAAAACACACTAACAATGAATTTATCTTAAATTAAATTCATCAATTTTTATCTAGTCATTAAATACAAACTTTACTTAAAAGTCAACCATGAAATCTGCCACATTTTTCTTTATATTTTTTTTATATTTTTTTTGTAATTTATCTCAGCTATTTGCTTGGGAGGGCTATGATTATCAAAATAAAACTTCTATTGAGATCTCTGAAGGTAATCTTGTTCGCGAAGGTTCTTTAATACAATTTTATGAAACCAAAAGCGATAATTTTCGAACTGCAAAAATAGTTTATATTCAATCGGTAGCAGCTGGAACTGAAATTGAATTAATCGATCTCGACAATAAAAAAACCCGATTTTTTATTATGCGCAATTAAATAAAGCGTAATTAAATAAAATTTAAAATTAACTATTAAATTTTTTATATAAAATAGGCGTTAAAATTAATGTTGCAATTGTTGAACTTATTATTCCACCAATCACAGTAATGGCAATAGGCTGTTGCACTTTTGCACCTATTCCAAAGGCAAATGCCATTGGCAAAAAACCAAGACTTGCGACTATTGCAGTCATTAAAATCGGCCTTAATCTTTGTATACAAACTTGTTTAATATCACAATTTTTTCTTAAATGATCGATTAATATTATTGAATTTAATAAGCTAATTCCAATTAAGGCAATAAACCCTACATAAACTGAAATGGTAATTTTGATAGATAAAATAAATAATAAAACAATTGAACCACTTAGAGCAAATGGAATTGATGAAAAAATAATTAAGATAGTTTTTATATTTTTAAATAGCTTATAAAGTATTAAAAATATAACTAAAATTATAATTGGAACCAAAGTTAAAATTTGTTTTTTTGCATTATTAAAATTTTTAAATCGCCCTCCCCACTCTAGATAATAAACCTCTGGTAAAAAATTTTGTTTGATAATTTTACTTTTTGATTTTGAAATAAATTTTTCAAAATCAGTATTTTTTAAATATATTGATAAACTTGAATATCTTTTTCCATATAACCTAGGAATTGAAACAATATCATTTACTTCGTTAATATTCACAACTTCATCTAATGGAAAGCTTCCACCGTCGCGAAGTCCTACAGGTATGGATGCAATTGAATCAATCTTTTGACGATTTTTTTCACTCAAATGCAATATGATAGAAATTGGAAATTCTGTTGCGAAATATCTTCCAACCTCAAATCCAACCATGGCATTGCTTATATCATCATTAACGTCACTTAAACGAATTTGATGTTTAATAATTTTTTGGTAATCAGGAATGATATCAATAAAATTGCCTTTCCTAATTGAATTAATAAAATCTTGATTAACTTCACTAACTTGCTGATCTTGATTCAATAATGTTTTTATATTTTGCGTAACTTCTATTAGCTTGTCAAGATTATCACCAAAAATTCTTAATGATAAATCCGCCCTACTGCCCTCTAGCATTTCATTAAAACGCATAGAAATTGGTTGTGTATAAGAAATCTCGCAAGTTTTACATTGAGCCTTAATTAGATCGCTTAATTGACTAGCAACTTCCGGCGCATCTGCTTTATATTGATTTTTTAAAATTAAAAAAATATCGCCAGAGTTTTGAGGCATTGGATCCATTCCTGATTGACTACTGCCAATTCTAGAAAAAACTTTTGATATTTTTTCCTTAGCAATTGTAGTAGCAATAATTTTTTCTTCAATATTTTTACAAATTTCAATTGTTCTAGAAAGGCTTGATGAGTTTTCAGCAACTAAATTAAATACAATATCACCCTCGTTTAATTTTGGTAAAAAATCATTAGCGATAAAAAAAACTAAAAACATACTGCCAATAAAAAATGCTAAACATAATTTTATTACCTTATCACCTCTTAACAAAACATAATCTAAAATTTTGGCATAATTATCTGAGATTTTATTGAAAAGTTTTGATGAAATATGTTTGGAATTATTTAGAAAGAAATATGATAATACTGGCATTAAGAAAAATGCCGTTATCAAGCTTGCAATCATACAAATCATTATATTAAGAGCCATTGGCTTAAATGTTTTTCCTTCAATTCCACTGAATAATAAAATTGGCAAATAAACCAAAACAATAATCAAAACTCCAATGGCAATTGGTTGGTAAACTTGCGCACTTAATTTGGAAAAAAAAGAAATTTTATCCTCATTATTTTTTTGTAAATAAATTTTGCTTAGAAAATATTCAACCATTACCACTGATGAATCCACCAGTAATCCAAAATCAATTGCCCCAAGACTCATAAGATTTGCCGAGATATTAAAAAGATGCATAAATATTGCCAAAATAAATACGCAAAAAATCAATGAAGAAGCTACTAGCAAGCCTATCTTCATGCTTCCTAAAATTAAACATAAAACCAAAACTACCAAAATAATTCCTTCTCCCAAATTACGCAGAACTGTTTTGATAGTGGAGTTTATCAGAAATTCACGGTCATATAAAATATCGATTTTAACATCATTATTGCGCTTGTTAAAAAGATTAATTTCATCTTTAACTTCTTTTAATACCTGTTGAACATTTGATCCACTTTGCATCATTACAGTTCCAATTACAGCATCCTGCGCATTATATAATGCCGATCCAAGCCGTTGTGAATGTTCCGATTTAACTTCAACAATATCGCCAAGTTTTAAGGTATTTCCATTGTAATCATATTTCACAGCGATATTCATTACATCATCAAAGCTATGCAGATTTGGGTTAGTTCTAACAATTTTTTGAAGGTTATTATTTTCAATATATCCTCCACCGATACTTTCCCCTATGTTTCTAATTTGTTCGATTAATTTTTTTTCACTCATACCTAAATCAACAAGCCTTTTAGGATCGGCATTAAGATGCAATTGACGTTCATATCCTCCAATGCTATCGACATCTGCAACTCCCTTAATTTTTTTAACTCACGCGCTAATTTAAATTCTTGAATAGTTCTTAACTCCATTAGATCTAACAGTTGATAATTTTTTAATGAATGCAGTGAATTGGCATCATTTTCTTGATCTAACTTAGTTGAATATAATCGATAAATTAATATTTCACCAATACCAGTAGTTAAAGGAGCGATAGTTGGTTTTAAGCCTAAAGGCAATTTATCACCAATTGAAGAAATCCTTTGAAGTGCTTGATTTCTAGCATATTGAATATCAATTTTGTCATCAAAAATTAAAATTATTTGCGATAATCCAAAACGCGAAAGTGAGCGCATTTCCTTAAGTCCGTCAATTCCATATAATTCAGATTCAATTGGATATGTTACAGTTTTTTCAATAGCACTTGGATCAATTCCTAATGTTTTGGTATTTATGACTACTTGCTTATTGGTAATATCTGGAATGGCATCAATTTTAATTTTTGCTAAACTATAACAGCCATAACCTGATATTAATAAAAAAACAAAATCACATACCATCGAAATATTAAAATATTTTTAAAAAATTTTTCACTTAATTTATTTTGCATTTGGAATAATAAAATTACCGATTTTAACCATGAGATTCGCATATGCATTGGCAAGTTGAACTTGGGTATCCAATGATACATCAATTGAATTATATTCTTGAGAATCAAGTTCGATATAAGTTATAAATTCTAGAATTCCCTTTTTAAAATCAAGATTAGCCTGATTAAGCCTTGTAAGAGATCGATCAATTATTTTTAAAGAAATTCATCAGCAATTTTTAATTAGTTTGAAAGAAATTTATATCGCTTGCAAGTTCATTAATTAGCATATTCTTAGTGAATTCAATTTGATTTTCCTGGGCTTTGATTTGTGAATATGTTCCTAAAATTTTCTGTTGATTGCGATTAAATATTGGTATAGCTATACTAACTCCAACTGAGTTTGAATTAGAATTCGAGCCATTATAATTTGATTTATTATTTGAAATTGATAATGAAATATCGGGCATTTTTTCTAAATGATTATATTGCAATTGCGCATTGTATTTTTCGAGGAGAATTTTTTGTTCTTGTAAATTTAAATTGGAGTTAAGCGCTTCTTTTAAAAGTTCGTCAACACTAGGAAATGAGGCGTTATTAAGCCAAGGGGTCTCTATTAAAACTCTCTTGGAAAATCCCAAATAAACATTTAAACTATTCCATAATTGAGTTTGTTTATATTGTAATTTAAGTAAATCATTTTTGATTAATCTTATTTTATCTTTGGTGATTTGACTTTGTGCTTTTTGAGTTGGGGAACTTAAATTTATTGATGATAAGAAGCGATCAATTAGCGATAAACGAGTAATTCTTTTTTGTGCTAAAATTATTTTTTTATTGTTAATATTGTAAGCATAAATTAAAGAAAAACTATGCGCTTTTATATTTAAAATAAGATTATTTTTTTGATTTTCCAATATACGATACTGGGCATCTTCAGCTTTAAATTTAGTTTCAAGTTTTTTCAAAAAATGGGACTGTTTGACTGGCTGAATAATTTTCATGATTATTACCAATACCAAAATTCAACTGGGGATTTTGCCAAGATTTTTCTTGATTTGCGAAATTTTTTTGAGCGATGGCAAAAAATTCAGCAGATTTAATTGCAGGATTTTTTTCAATTATCGTTAGTATTTCTTCCAAACTATTTTGTGAGAGATTTTCATTGGCATCAGCATAATTATTTAAAATAATCAGCAAGATAAATAGCTGCACAAGCTTAGAAATAATTGACTTTATTTTGATTTAATGTTAAACTGGATTTGATTGGATTTTATCAAGTAATTTACTTATTCTTAAATTTTATATTAAAATAAACTACTTGGAATTTAAATTTAAATGTTCAAATATAGTAAATGTTTTGTATTTAAAAGCAATTATCTTTCAAAAAAGAATTGGAATAATTTTGTAATTAAATCTAGGCCTCTGTGGCGGAATTGGTAGACGCGATAGACTCAAAATCTATTGTCCTTTGCGGATGTGTCAGTTCGAGTCTGACCAGAGGTACCATGTGCTATTAGTTATTTAATATATTGAAAATTATTTATAGATTTTAAATATTATATTTCTTAACAATATTTAATGTGATATAAGCTATAATATTTATTTTATTAGTTAATAATATTTTAACATTTTACTTGTTTATTATTATTAAATTTACATTAATTTTTCAATAATCTCTTTTGTGCTAGAATTATCTACATTAATCAAGGCAATAATCCTAGGAATTATTGAAGGTCTTACCGAATTTATACCGGTTTCTTCAACCGCTCATCTAATCATTTCTTCATATTTAATAGAATTTGAATCAATTAGAAATAATGTTTTTGAAATCGCAATCCAGATTGGTGCAATATTCGCAATTTGCATAGTTTACCATCAAAAGATTTTTCAAACTATTATCGAAATTAACAAGCCGAAAGCCCAAAAATTTTCTCTAAACTTATTTTTAGCATTTATTCCTTCAGTAATTTTGGGAGTTTCATTTCACGAATATATTAAAGAACATTTTTTTTCAAATTTTTCTATTGCCCTAGCATTAATTTTTGGGGGTTTAGTAATGATTTTTGTTGAACGCATGAAGCTTGATAGTACAATAAAAAACGTTGATAAACTTAATTTACGTACCTCATTTATAATCGGCTTATGTCAATGTCTGGCAATGATTCCGGGGGTTTCAAGATCGGGAGCTACTATAATTGGTGGAATGTGCTTGGGATTAAATCGCAAAACAGCAACTGAATTTTCTTTCTTTCTGGCAATTCCTACAATATCTGCAGCTTGCATTTATGACATTTATAAAAATTTTTTGATATTATCATTTGATGATTTTGAGCTAATATTGATTGGTTCAATTTCCGCTTTTATTTCAGCAATTTTGGTCATAAATTGGTTTATAAAATTTGTAAGTAAATATAGTTTTATTGGCTTTGGATTTTATAGAATATTTTTAGGATTTGTTATTTTATTTTTTATAATTTAGCTTAAATGAAATACACTAATGAAAAACACTGAGGAAAATAATATCTTACAAAATCAACCTCAATTTGCCATTCGTTTTGGACTGGGAGCTATTAAAGCAGTTGGTCTGAAGATGATGGAGAATGCCGTTGAGGAAAGAAAAAAAAATGGAAAATTTAGTGATATCTATGATTTTTGTTCAAGGCTTGAACCTAAATCGATTAATAAAAAATCAATTGAGGCACTTGCTAAATCTGGCTCTTTTGATAGCTTAGGGGCAATGCGTCACCAAATCGCTGACTCATTTGACATACTTTCGGCATATGCGCAACAACTCCACGAAGCTAAAACATCTAATCAGATGAGCTTATTTGGAAACGCTCAGGAAAGCATTCCCAAACCTCCGCTTAAAACATCCAATCAATGGAATAAAGTTGAAAAAATGCAAAAAGAATTTGAAAGTTTTGGTTTTTTTTTAAATGAACATCCTCTTGACGATCATCTATCTGATTTAAAAAAACGCGGAACAATTTTTTTTAACCATATTGCTCAAGATGACCTTGAGGATAATAGTTTAGTGAAAATGGCTGGAGTAATTTTATCAAGTAAACATCGATCTTCATTGCGCGGGAGATTCGCTTACCTAACGGTATCAGATCCATATGGTATTTATGAAGTAACTATTTTCGATGAAGCTTTAATTACAAATTCTCGAGACCTCCTTGAAGATGGCTGTATGGTTGCAATTGATTGCTTAATTAGAAAAGATGTTGGCGGTGCAAGAATATTAATTAAAGGCGTATCGCGTCTAGATGATTTTATCAAAAATGTTAAGGCCAGTGAAAAAGATTTTACTGATATAAAAAAATTGAAAGTTAGAAAAAATAATTTTGATAAGGGTGAAAAAAAATTTAATAATTCTAATACGAATATTTCATCAAATGAAAAATCAATAGATTCTCAAAAAAAACAGCTAAATGAAAAATCTAGCAATATAATTCCTGAAAAAAAGGATCGAGAAGTTAAACTCCTAAAATTAATTATCAGCGATAAATCGATAGTTAGTGCTTTGAAAATAATACTTCAGCAAAAAATTAATTCAGATCAAAATGAGCAAATTACGCAAATTTTATTGATTGTGCAAAATGATGAAAAGCCAATAATTTTTTCATTACCTAAAATTTATAACATCAGGGAAATTGACATTATTCGCTTCAAAAATTTTAATAAAAATTTAAAAATTGAATTTGAGTTGTAAATGATTTTTAGTTACCTGGGTTCGAAATTATGAAAGGTTTGTATTTGTCGAGTTTAACTTAAAACACCTTCCTTACTTCACGCTTAATATCTCCTTTTTTTACTCAAATTAATTACCAAAATTAAGCTTTATTTTTTTGGCTATAAATAATCAAAAAGCCTCAGCCTTATACTCATAAGATTTCGTTTTTTAAAGATTTTTATCTCAAAAATATTTTGCTTAATCTAGCATTTATTTATAGAAATGGCATAATTCAATTAGAGCTTTTATAACTTTTGACTCACTGTTATTTCTAAATAAGTTTAATAATATTATTGAAGTTAAGATCAATAATTGTTTGTATCGCCATCATTTTCAAATTCAAATAAATAGTTTATTATAAATGATGCAGGCCAAAACTAACCTCTAAAAAATATTAAATAATAACTTGCCTGTTATATTATCGAAAATATACTCAACGAGTATTTTTTATATAACTTAATTAAGTTCTTTTTGTTTTTTGAAAGTTTTATTTATTAAATATTTTAAATAACTATAAATGATTAATCTTAATTTATAATTTATCGCGGGGTAGAGCAGCTCGGTAGCTTGTCAGGCTCATAACCTGAAGGTCGTTGGTTCAAATCCAGCCCCCGCAACCAATCTTTCCACAACTTCACTTCCTTTATTTTCGGACTCATTTATTAATTCTTTCAAAACCCCTTTTAGAATTAATCATTTTTGCTTCGTATAATTATTTCACGAAAATATCTATATATTATCAATCGCCATTGGCATCAATAATTTGTAATGCAATAGCTATGTTTTGCTTTTGGAAATAACAAATCTATAAATAAAATTATTTATTGATTATCTGGGAGGATACCTATTACGAATTTTTTTGATGGCTCTTTAATGGTTTCTGCTTGGCTTGAAATAAGTGTCGATTTTTCATTATTAGGATCAATGCTGATAGTGGCTAGGCTAGATTCAATTGTTTTGAAGGGTTTATTATTGGCAATAGCTTTGCTATTTTGATTTTTAATATTATTTATTTTACCGGATAACTGATTGTTAATATTTGATTTTTTTTCCTGATTATATTTAATAGTTTTCGCTATTAGCTGTTTGGAATTAACATTATTTATTGATTTGTAACTAGATTTATTATTTTCATTTTTTTCCACTAATTCGTTGATAATTTTAAATTTTGGTTTGGCTTTTGAGTAAATAATTGATTTTTGATTATTATCATGTTTTAAGGAATTATCTTCAGAATTTAAAGGAGGTTTTAGTACAAATATTTTGCTGTCATTTATAGTTTTAGGTCTATTATCTTCAGGGATTTTTTTTAAAATATATTTTGTAGATTTTAGTTCATTATTTTTATTATCAGTAACTATTGCTGATGGAGTTTTAGGTGGAGAATTACTGGAATTATTTAAGTTTATAATAGCAGAATTATTATCTTGGGCTGGACTTGAAGAGGATAATTTTGGTAAATTTTTCATATTATTAACCTTAACTTCACTAGCTTGAATTTTTTTATCGATCTCAGCTTTTTTATTATTTTTTTCTAAATTAATTTCTTGATTATTTTTACTTATAAAATCCGCAACAAGGAGGGCCTGAGAATTTTCATTTGTTTTCTTAATATTTTTCGTTTGGTCCTTACTAATCAAATCCTCAATAATTTTTAGTTTTGTTGAATTATTCGAATCTTGTGACATTTTTCTTTTAAACTCTTCATTACTTGTTGCAGGAGAAACCTTGGTGAGGCGATCAAGAAATGCCTCTAACAAACCTTGAATCTTAGGATTTTCACGGTTGCGCGAGATTATAAATGAATCGGTAATTTGTTCTTTAAGAGTTTTTAAACTAAAATTTTGTAAAAAATTTATTTTTTCAAACATAATGTTTAAACATTTTTCGCAGCTAGATAATGTGGCATGGATGATCACTGACTCGTTCATATAATTTAATAATCCAGCCTGCGCACCTTTTGAAATCAGTAAAGAGACAACATCTTCATGACCGTTTATATTTGCTCGCATCAATGGAGTCCAACCTTCATTATCGATAAGATTAATATCTGCGCCATTATCGATAAGAATTTTGGCAATTTCCAAATATCCCTCGCGAGAAGCAATGTGCAATGCAGTTGCTCCGCCAATATTTTTTTGATTTATTAATGCACTGCCAGCTTTACTGTAAAATGTTACTCCAGAAATATCATTATTATTGACAGCCATCATTAAAGTGTTTATCCCAGCAACATCATCTTGACTATAATCGTAAATATTTGGCGATGAAATAGATTTTTTATTCGACGAAGAATCATCGGAAGTGTTAACATCTTTTTTATTCGCATCTTGTGTAATTTTCTTGATAATTTTGCGAGAAGTTTGTGCTGTTTTATTTATTTTTTTAGCGCTTTCTTCATTTTCAATTACCTCAAAACTATCTTGAGCTAACAAATTTTTATAATTAAAAAATACAAATAAAAAAATCACAAATAAAATTAGGATTGCATTTTGTTTTAACAAAATGCATTTTACTAGGAATCCTTTATTTGCTTGGCCTGATAAACTCAATTTAGAAATATTTTTATTAAGATTTATACTTCTTATGAAAATAACAAAACAAGGCAACAATCTCAAACAAAATTACCATTAAATTTCTTTTTGATCAAAAATGAGAATTTATGAAATTAAAATAACAATTTTTTTAAAAATTTTTATTAATTATAATTTATTGGAGAAATTTTAGGGAGAATCTTAGCTGATTATTTTTTTTAACATAAAATAAATAAGTTATTTTAAATAAATAATATTTAATTACTTCCAACGATTCTCAAGCTCATTTATTAAGGTCTGTTTTTCAGGAATATTTTTTCTTTCCGTCCATTGCTTAGAGCCATTCTTTATCAGATATTGCACAACAACTTCTTTCTTGTGACGATAAGCAATTGAAAGAGCGCTAAAGCCATCATTATCGACAGCATTTATATCAATACCATTTTTTACAAATAAATCAACGGCAGGTAAGAATCCAACTCTTGAACTATGCATTAAATATGTTCTACCAAATCGATCGATTGAGTTGATGTTAGCACGGTTTTCTACTAATAATTTCAAAGCAATAAAATCTAACATTTCAACTGCAATTTCAATTGGCGTATAGCCTAGCTGATTCGGCAAATCTGGATCTGCACCATGTGCTAAAATTTCTGCCATAATCGCATATTTCTTCGCTAAAATTGCATTAGTTAATAATGTATCGCCATGCTCATTTTGCAAGTTGGGGTTTTGTACTTGCTTAAAAATTTCAATAAATCTTAAAACATCTCCGTCTTTTACTGCATCAAATAGCATAGTTATTTTTTGTCTGGGTGTTAAAATAAAAGGGATATGAAAATTATCCTCAGTTCTATTTGGACTTAGAATTGGAAAGGCTGGTAGCTCATCTAGAGCAAAAGCTGAAAGATCTTTAGGCCTAGGGGTAATAATTTCATTATCAATAAAATCATCATCTATTTCCTGAAGACGTTGAATTTTTTTGTCACGCTCATCACCAAGATAAATCCTTCTTAATTCATTTAAAATTTCGTTCTTAGTGCGAATTTTTTTTTGAATTTCTTTAGAATTTTCCTTTTTATTTTTTGCAATGGTAAAATCTGAATCGGGAGTTAAATTTTCTTCAACTAAACTATTTTTTTTATTCTTGTTTTTTTTTAAATTGACAATTTTTGCCTTACCACTTTCTTGCTTCAAGCGATTTGCTAATTCTCTTTTTTTCTTTTCATTTATTGCCTTATAACGATTTATTTTTGGCGTTTTAGCTTTTTCATTTTGTTCTATAATTTTATTATTTTCTGTTTCTTGACTGGATTTTTCTATTGCTAAATTAACCTTATTTTCATCAACTGATTTTATTGGATTAGCTTGAGATGACATATTACTTTTTTCATTCCTCACTTCATCACTTAAAATTGGTCGTTTAGGAATTTCAACTGCATTTTGTTTTGCATTTTTATTTGGTTGCGCTTGATTTGCTTGATTATTATCGATTAAAATTGATTTATCTTTTTTATTATTATCCATTACATCAAGACCAAGCGACTCTAAATCTATCTTAACTTTTGAACTATCGAATGGCTCAATATCATTTTTTCTTTTTTCTAAAAAATAATTCATTGAATCTGTTTGAGCAATTGCCAATTGAATAGAACCGATGTTAATGGTTAAAATTAATAATATAAAATTTAGTAATTTTTTCATTTATTTTTTAAATTTAAGTTCGCCACAAACTTGTTAAATGAATTAAGTTAATTATTCTATTCAATTTTTTTAGAAATTGTTTTTTTAATATCGTTTTTTTTTAGTTTTTCTACTGGATCATGCCCAAAATTTTTATTAAATGGATTACAGCGTAAAATTCTATATATTGCAAAGCAAATACCTTTTATCAAGCCCTTTTTTTCTATAGCTTCAATTGCGTAACTTGAGCAAGAAGGAATAAATCTGCAATTATTTTGATGAAGTAATTTTGAGAGAAATAATTGATAAATTTTTATAAATGAAATTAATAATAATTCAAAAAATTTTTTTATGAAATTAGTTTTAGCCATTCTTCCTCATTTAAAATTTTTAAGTTTAATTCATGAGCTTTTTTTAATTTTGTTCCAGCTTCAGAGCCAAATACGACAAAGTCAGTTTTTTTTGATATTGCACCAACTACTTTCATTCCCAAATCTTCAGCTCTTTTTTTAGCTTCGCTCCTAGTCATTTTTTCTAAACTTCCCGTAAAAATTATGGTTTTATTCGCAAGAGCTGAATTGCTTGACAACAAAATTTCGTCTTGAATATCAAGCAATATTGCAACATCATTGAACATTTTATAGTTAAGATTATCTGCGAAATAGTCAATTAAAGCATTAGCGATCTTATCGCCAATTCCATCAATTGCACAAAATTCTCGATAATCATTAAAATTCTCCTGAGTTTGATTTTTAATATTTGCTAAATTTTCATGAGATATTGTAGCATATTTCTCAACAAAATTTTTAAATTTTGCAAATGATATAAAATGTTGCGCTAAGGTTTTTGCTATTGTTTCACCAATGTGTCTAATCCCTATTGCATAGATAAACTTTGATAAAGAAATTTTGCGTCTTTGATTAATTGCTAAAAATAAATTTTCTATAGATTTTTCACCCCAACCATTTTTTCCTTTTAGTGGATTAGTTGAATTTTTTTCACGCTCTTCAAGTAAAAAAATATCTGCAAAACTGCGAACTCTTCCTTCTATATAAAAGTTTTCAATTTGTTTTTTGCCAAGTCCCACGATATCAAATGCATCTTTGCTAACGAAATGCTTTATAGTTTCTTGAAGTTGCGCGCTACAATTAAGTCCCCCAGAACATCGAAGAACCACATCGTCAACAGATTTTATAATTTCATATCCACATATTAAACAATTTTTCGGGAAATAAAAAGGCTTACAATCTGCATGACGATTTGTTAAATCAACTTCTAGGACTTGCGGAATAACGTCACCTGCTCTTTGGATTATTACCGTATCACCACAACGAATATCTTTCCTGGAAATTTCATCTTGATTGTGTAATGTAGCTCTACAAACAACAACTCCCCCAATATTAATAGGCTTAAGATTGGCCACGGGAGTAATTGCTCCAGTTCTTCCAACTTGCAAAACAATTTCTTCGATTAGAGTTTTAGCTTTTTGCGTTGGGAATTTATGGGCAATAGCGTAACGTGGACTTCGCGCAACAAATCCCAATCTTTTTTGTAATTCAAAATCATCAACCTTATAAACCATACCATCAAGATCATAGTCAATTTCAAATCGTTTTTCACAAATTGAATTATAATGCAATATTATTTCACTTAAGCTTAAACAAAGCAGAGAATTAGGTTCTACACAAAAACCAAATTCTCTAAATTTTTGATGTAATTGATTTTGACCATTACAATTAAAATCCTGTGAATATTGCCCTATACTGTAAACAAAATAACGCAATTTCCGACTAGCCGTGATTGCAGAATTAAGCTGACGAAGTGAACCAGCTGCTGCGTTGCGTGGATTAGCAAAAATTTTACCACCTTCTGATTCTTGTTTCTTATTAAGTGCAAGAAAATCATTTTTACTCATGTAAATTTCTCCACGAACTTCGAGTATTTTTGGAGGATTAGTTATTTTAAGAATTTGCGGAAAATCACTTATAGTGATAACATTTTTAGTAACATCCTCACCTTCGATTGAATCACCTCTAGTAGCACAATATTGAAGTTTGCCATGAACATATTTTGCACTAAATGATAATCCATCAATTTTAGTTTCGCAAAAAATTTTAAAATTCAATGGCGTAAGATTAGAATCAGGGCTTATGAAATTGGGTATTTGATTAATATTTTCAAAAAGATCAATTTGCGAATTATTCAAAATATTTTTTTTATCAAAACCTAAAAAGCGGTTAATTCGGGCAATAAAATCAGCTATATCTTCAATACTAAATCCATTTGCAAGTGATAACATGGGATGAGTATGTTTAATTTTATTAAAAATCTGCAATGATTTTCCACCAATTTTCTCGGTTTCATTTGTAAATAATTGAGGATATTGAATTTTATAATCTTCGTATTTTTTGCGTAAATTATCATACTCATCATCAGAAATCAGTGGCGAATCAAATGTATGATATGCTTCATCATGACTTGATATTGCTTGTTTTAAAAGCAGAATTTCTTTGGTAATATTTTCAAGATTATTTGACATTATTAAAAGAATTATAATTTAATGTAATAGATTTAGAATTAAGTTATTATTGTTAATAAATAACATTTTTGAATATTTTTAATAAAGATTAAAATTTATAACGAAGATTTCCGTTTAATTTTTATTCAATTTTATTTTATAAAATAGCTCTATCTATAATAATTTATATTCGACATTATTTTTTTAAATTCAAAAAAGAAAAAATATTTTCGTTCTTAAACCCTTCATTTCAAGCTTCAAATGCATAAAATAAAAAAATTTCAAAATAACATGATTAGCAATTTAAGATTGTAATTGATTTTTTTTGAATTAATTTATTGACTGATTTTTACATTAAAACTTTAAAAAAAAATGAAAAGAGTTTTGATAATTCAAGCCGTTTTTTATAAAAATATCTCTGAAATGCTTTTAAATGGTGCAATTTCTAAATTACGCCAATTAGGTTATGAATATGAGGTAATTACTCTTATGGGAGCGCTGGAAATTGGTCCATGTATTTCAATGATTTGCAACTCAGCCCAAGCCCAAAATTATTTGGGATACATAGCTTTAGGTTGCGTTATAAGAGGCGAAACATCGCATTATGATATAGTTTGCAACAATAGCTCTAATTCAATATCTTACCTCGCAACCAAATATGGATTGGCAATTACTAATGGAATCATTACCGTAGAAAATGAAAATCAAGCAATTATTCGCGCCGATATAAATCAAAAAGATAAAGGTGGTTTCTGCGCACAAGCATGCGTTGACCTAATTAAAATTAAAGAAAAATTTATTTAAATATGAAAACAATTTACACTTTGAGCGTACTATTTTGTCTATCTTCTTGCCTGATTAGTCCTTCACAAAATTCTAAAATTAAATTAAATAAACCATCGCATTTTCCATTCATCAATGGTGCAAATCTAAATGGCAAAAATTTTAAATTACCAAAAGATTTTTCTGGAAAGTTAAATATTGTTGCATTGGGTTTTGAAAGAGAACATCAAACTGCTATTGATAGTTGGATTCCCTCTATTTTAAAATTAACCAAGGATTATGATTATCTCTCCTTAAAGTTTTATGAATTGCCGGTAATTTATGAACTTAACGCTTTTTCTCGCGCATGGATTAATAATGGCATGCGAATTGGAATAAAAGAAGATGATGCACGAAATAGAACAATTACAATTTTTACTAATCGTGATAAATTTTTTGAAATTTTAGATATTCAAGGTGATCGGATTTATTTACTATTGATAAATGAAAAAGGTAAAATTATCTGGCGTTGTGAAGGAGAAATGACAAAAGAAAAATTTAACTTTATGAAAAAAATACTAGATAACTACAAATTATCATGATCTAAAATTAAAATAAATTTAAGTCGTACTTTAAATTTAAATTAAACTTTTTTAGAAATTTCAATCGCTAATCTTGTGCTAAATTTTATAAAATAATCCAGTGGTTTATGTAGTTTAAAATTTCTGGCATCATTTTCATAAGCTATATCGCGATGCTCGATTTCTTCCTGGCGAAATTGTTTTATATTTTGCAATAATTGTTCAATATTTTGACTATGTTTTGATGATTCTTGTTGATTATCTGTTGAATCCAATTTTTTTTGTTGATCTTTAATTTCTTCTAATTGGTTTATTTGCAACTGGTAATGTTCATCAATCACTTCTTCAACTGCTGTTGTGCAAGTCATTGCAGATTTTTTATCAATAATTGCCGTGGTAAATCCTAATAAAAATCCCCCAATTTTCCAAAGTGGTTGCATTAATGTTGGGCGAACCTTTTGTTCAATTACTTTTTTTGAAAAAAATTCAAGATGATGCAACTCTTGATCATGCATTTTCTTAACTATTTCAAGCGTTTTAAAATCGCCCTTTAATTTTAAAGCCAAAATTTGTCCTTCGTAAATTACTTTCGCACCCATTTCTCCAGCATGATCTACGCGAATAATTTCGGCAATTTTTTTTTTCGATTCTTCATTCATAATAAATTTTTAATTTTTATTTTTAAAATCTTGCCCCAAAATTCCACCAATTTTTATTGGATAAATCTGCGTTGCAAGACCTGATTTATTTAACTCTACCACAGCTCCACAAATAGTTGCTTGACCTTGCGCAACCTGAAATTTATCGAATTTTCTTTTATGCAAAAACATCTGCAAAGGGATATTTTTATCCATGCCAATTACTGAATCATAATCTCCACACATTCCAGCATCAGTTTGATAAGCCGTTTTAGCATTTAAAATATGCGCGTCATTAGTTGGTATATGTGTATGAGTACCAATTACTAAACTAACCTTCCCATCTAAAAATTTGGCCATTGCCATTTTTTCTGATGTAGCTTCGGCGTGAAAATCAACTATAATGACATCAACATCTTTGCCAAGTACATTATTTGTTAATAGTTCTTCGGCGCATGCGAATGGACAATTAACATGATATTTAATAAATACTTGACCAAGTAGGTGCATTACTAAAATTTTACGCTCTTGACTATCCACAAAAATTCTAGCTCCAACTCCAGGGCATGATTTTGGGAAATTATGAGGACGGAGTAATTTCTTAGCGTCATTTATAAAACTATTAATTTCACGCTGATCCCAAATATGATCTCCTCCCGTCAACACATCAACCCCAGCCTCAACTAATTCATCATATGCATTACGATTAATTCCAAAACCAGCAGACACATTATCACAATTCGCAACCGTAAAATTAATCTTATGATCTTGTTTAATTTGACTTAAATTTTTACAAACCGCTTCTCTGCCTGCTCTTCCAACAATATCACCTAAAAATAAGACTCGCATAAAAATTATTTTGTTAAAAAAAATATCATAAATAATTTTTTTAAATTGGCAATATTTTTGTAATTTTAAGTTTTTTAAAGATTTAAAATTACTAGAAAGAATCTAGATATGCGTATATCCTTGGTAAAATTAAATTTGCATTTAAATTAATTTTATTTAGTTTTGAACCTATTGAAGTTATCTAATTATTTTTTATTTAACTTGTAATTAATTTTTAGGATTAACCTTAAATATTAAATATTATTAAAATATATTAAATTCATTTGTAATACCATGAATAACAATAAAATTGCTAAAACTCTTTATGACAAAATCTGGGAGTCGCATTTAATCAATGAAGAAAATGATTCATGTTTAATTTATGTTGATCGCCAACTTATTCATGAAGTAACTTCTCCACAAGCATTTGAAGGATTACGCATCAATAATCGTCAACCATGGAGAAAGGATGCGCACCTTGCAGTTGCCGATCACAATGTGCCAACCACTTCAGCAGATCGTGGTTTTGGAACCTCTGGAATTAAGGATAAAACTTCGCGAATTCAAGTAGAAACCCTAGAAGAAAATTGTCGTGAATTCGGAATTTCATATTTTAATCTCGATGATGATAAGCAAGGGATCGTGCATATTGTTGGGCCAGAACAAGGTTTAACCCAACCTGGGATGGTTATAGTTTGCGGCGATTCACATACTTCAACCCATGGTGCATTTGCAACATTAGCTTTTGGGATTGGAACTTCAGAAGTTGAGCATGTATTATCAACTCAAACTCTAATCCAACAGCGTTCAAAAAATATGCTTGTGAGAGTTGATGGCAAATTAAATTTTGGCGTTACTTCCAAGGATATTATTTTACATATCATTGCCAAAATTGGTACCGCCGGAGCAACTGGTTACGTAATTGAATACGCAGGAAGCGCTATCGAATCGCTTTCAATGGAAGGAAGGATGACAATTTGCAATATGTCAATTGAAGCAGGAGCTAGGGCTGGTCTTATTGCTTGCGATCAAACTACCATAAACTATGTTAAAGATAGACCACTTACTCCGAAGGGCGATGACTGGTTAAAAGCTGTTGAATATTGGCAAACACTTAAATCTGATCACGATGCAAAATTTGATCATGAAATTATTATTGATGCTAATGATATAGCTCCGCAAGTCACATGGGGAACTAGCCCTGAAGATACTCTACCAATTACGGCAAATATTCCAGCTCTCGAAGATTTTACGGATAATAATAAACGTGAAGCAGTAAAAAGATCGCTTGAATATATGGGTTTGAAATCAGGAATGAAAATAACCGATATCAATATTGACAAGGTTTTTATTGGCTCTTGCACAAATGGTCGCATTGAAGATTTAAGGGAAGTTGCAAAAATTGTAAATGGTAAAAATGTTGCTAAATCAATTAAATTAGCAATGATCGTTCCAGGATCTGGATTGGTAAAACAACAAGCTGAAAAAGAAGGTTTGCACAAAATTTTTATTGAATCAGGTTTTGAATGGCGTGAACCCGGATGTTCAATGTGCTTAGCTATGAATGCCGATAAGCTAGAATTTGGTGAAAGATGCGCATCTACTTCAAACAGAAATTTTGAAGGTAGACAAGGTCGCGGTGGCAGAACTCATTTGATGAGTCCAATTATGGCTGCAGCTGCAGCTATTTCAGGTCATATAACTGATATTCGTTATTTTAGTTAGATGTTTTTTTTATCACAAAATCATAAAATTGCTAAGAATAAAATCTCAACATCAAGAAATTATCTTAATGTTGATAATTTTAGTTTTGGGCAGTTAATTTTAAAAAAGAATGAAAGAGAATTTGTTTGGACTAAAGCTCTAATCATTGATCACTTAACCATTTATTCATCAATTTTTTTTTCTTCATTAGCTTATGGAATTATGATGGTTTTAATTGCATTAAAACTGGAAGCTAATGTTAAAAATGAAATTCTAATATCATTATCAACCATTAGCCAAATTTTAGCGGGAGTATTATTTTCAAGATTTCTCCCTAATATTGGAAAAAAATTCGGCATGATAAAAAGCATTTGCATTAGTTCAATTATCGCTTCAATTATGGCATTAAGCTTGTATAAATTTATTAATTATCCAATTTGGTTATTTTGTATTTTTACAATGGGAACATCGCTTTTCGTAAGCAGTGTCACCCGAAATACTGTAATGATTGACCTAGCTCCAATCAGTTTTCGTTCTTTTTCAATTTCCATAGGAAGTTTATTAGTTGCATTTGGCAATAGCTTAGGAACAATTATATTTAATTATGTTGGTAATGGCGAAAGTCTATTAAAATTTAGTTGCGCTTCATTATTTTTCTTTATTTCTGCAGTAATTATTTTACGTCTTAAAAAGATTGATTCGATTATTCGTCAACAAAAGAAAATTAGTATCTATCGCTATATAATCAATTCACCAAAAATTATGTTTTCAGGGTTTACTTTTAGTTTTGTAATGTCTTCATGTAGCGCTTTTGCAATAATTTATGGTTTAAAAATTGGTTTAAATACTTCGCAAGCTTCATTGTTACTTACCTATCTTCTCCTTGGAACTACAGCCTATATCCCACTTGGTTATTTATGCAATCATTTTAATTTAAGATTAATGATGATTTTATTTTCGATAATCTCATTTTGCTGTATTTATAAAATTTCGAATTTAAAAGATTATGAAAATATTCATAATTATTTTTTTATTCTTTTTGCTTGTTTATCTGGAATGAAGCTTCCTACGATTGTTTTAATTAATGAGAAATATAAATCATCACAAAGGCTTGCGGTTAATAGCGCTTTTTCACAAATTACTTTACTTGGCTCGGTTTTTGGATTATTAATTACTGGAATTTTTATAAATGCCTTAAATTATAGCGGACTATGGCTATCTTGTGGCGGAATATTATTTTTACATTTAATTTTTTGTTTTGCTAATTATACAAAAAAAATTATTTATGGTGAGATTAAACTGAATAATTTTTCTATTTTTAAAAAAAATATCGAACCCGTCGAACTCAATGAAAATTAAAAAAATATGTCAATAAATTTAAAAAATTTTGTAAATACAAATTGCTGGTTCAGAAAAATTTTATATAATATTTTTAATTGTAAAAAACAATCTGTAATCAGTGTTGTCAATCTTCAAGGTGTTATTGGAAAAGACTCAAAATTAGAATCAGGAATTAATTTCTGCAATACTTCTCCCTTAATAAAAAAAGCTTTTGAGCAGAAAAATTTAAAGGCTGTTGCTATATCGATTAATTCACCAGGAGGCTCACCTGTTACTTGCGAATTAATTCACAATTATATTCGCGAACTTAGTATTGATAATAAAATACCTGTATTTACCTTCGCTCAAGATGTTTGCGCTTCTGGAGGCTATTGGCTATTGCTTTCTGGCGATGAAATTTTTGCTCATAATTCATCGATTATTGGCTCAATTGGCGTAATATTTTCAAGCTTTGGCTTTGTTGATTTAATTAAAAAATTTGGAATTGAAAGACGTATTTATACTGAAGGAAAAAACAAAGCAATCCTCGATCCATTCCTACCAGAAGAAAGCGATAATATCGCTATTTTAAAATCAGCTCAAAAAGATATTTTTGATGATTTTGTAAAATTAGTTAAAGATAAAAGAAAAGATAAATTAACCAAAAAAGATGAGGATTTATTTACGGGTGCTTTTTGGTCAGGTAAAAAAGCTTTAGAATATGGCTTAGTTGATGGCATTGCAGATCTTCGTTTTAAAATGCGCGAAAAATTTGGTAATGATATTGAGTTTAAAAATATCATTAATAAAAAATCTTTTTTTAAATCTCTAATCACTGAAAAAGCTAATTTAAGCAATAAATTTCTATCGCAAATTGAGGAGCGAATTTGTTTTAATAAATTTGGTTTATAGATTTATGAACATATTTTCTTCCAAGAATAATTTATTATCAGATGATCTAATCGCCAATAATTTTCGCGATCTGAAGATATTTAATTTAAAAGCCAGTGCCAGCGCTCAGTTTGATGAAACAGAATTGCAAAATATTGTTAATAAATATCCTGATGATAAAATTACAATAGTTGATTTAAGGTTAGAATATCATGGTTTTATCAATGGCAGTCCTATAACATTTAGAAACCATGATTTATCTTCAGATTCTTTTAATATTTCTAAAGAAAAAAATATTTTTTTGGATTTAATTAATGATAAACATTTTGCAACAGAAACTCTTAAACACTACTCAAGATCGTTTAATAATATTAAAATTAAGGAATCATTTAACGAAGAAGAAATCGCCAAAAAATATAATTGCAATTATCGACGCTTTCCTCTTAAAGATCATCATTTTCCAACCCTTGAGCAATTTTCTAATATTGTAAATTTTTTAAAAGAAATTGAAAATGATCCAAAGCAAAGAATCCATGTCCACTGTGCTGCGGGAAAGGGTCGAACTGCAATTTTTTTAGCTATTTACGATATCTTAAAAAATTATTATAATTCAACAATTAATGAAATTTTTACTAGACAAGCAAAACTTGGAGGTGCTAATCTTGCAAATATTGAAAATGAATATGAATGGTCACATAGGCAAAAACAAAATATTCAAATGCTTTACGATTTTTACGAAAAATTAAATCAATCTTAACTTTATGACATTTTTTACCAATAATTTACAGCAATCTGATCAAGAAATTTCATTTGCAATTAACAATGAAATGGATCGTCAGAAATACCAAATCGAATTAATTGCTTCCGAAAATATTGTTAGTTCCGCAGTATTGGAAGCTCAAGGATCTATACTTACCAATAAATATGCCGAAGGTTATCCAGGCAAACGCTATTATGGTGGATGTGAATTTTGTGATGATGTTGAAAATTTAGCAATTCAAAGACTTTGTAAATTATTCAATTCTAAATTTGCCAATGTTCAACCTCACTCGGGAGCGAGTGCTAACCTAGCAGTATATCTCGCGCTTCTTCAACCTCATGATACAATCATGGGAATGTCATTAGCTTCAGGTGGACATTTAACCCATGGCGCAATGCGCACAATTTCTGGCATGTGGTTAAAATCAGTTCAATATGGAATTAAAGTTGATGATGGTTTGATCGATTATGATCAAGCTTTAGAACTTGCACTTCAACATAAACCAAAACTAATTATCGCCGGGATTTCTTCATATCCTCGCATTGTTGATTGGCAAAAATTTCGTGATATTGCTAATAAGGTCGGGGCAATTTTAATGGTTGATATGGCCCATGTTGCTGGTTTGGTTGCATCTGGTCATTACCCCTCACCTATTGGCATTGCTGATATTGTTACGTCCACAACGCATAAAACTTTGCGCGGTCCTCGTGGTGGAATTATTTTAACTAATGATGAGGAATTAGCAAAAAAAATTAACTCGGCAGTATTTCCTGGATTGCAAGGTGGTCCATTAATGCATGTTATTGCCAGTAAAGCTGTAGCTTTTGGTGAAGCGCTAAAACCAGAATTTAAGACTTATAGTAAACAGGTAATTACTAACGCTCAAATTCTTGCCAAAACCTTAATGAATCGTGGATTAAAAATCACTACCAATGGTACTGATTGTCATTTAATGGTTGCAGATTTAACTCCTCTCAAGACTGTTACTGGCAAGGAAGCTGAGCATGCGTTGGAACGTGCTGGATTGACTTGCAATAAAAATGCTATACCAAACGATCCTCGAAGCCCATTTGTTACCTCCGGATTGCGCTTTGGAACTCCAGCTTCAACAAGTAGAGGTTTTAAAGAAAATGAATTTGAAAAAATTGGCAATATGATTGCCGATGTTTTACACTCATATGTTGAAACTAATAGCTCTTCTGAAATCAATAATAATCAAAATATTGAATTAAAAATTAAAAATGAAGTTAAGTCATTGTGTCAAAAATTTCCAATTTATTAAATTTTACTTGCAACTATTAGTAGTTAAATAAATTTTATAAATTCCTAAAAAATTATAAATTTTTTTTAACTTTAAATATAATTGGAGTAAAAATGCCTAAAATTAAATTAGTTACCTCTAAACTTTCACCTTACGGTCATAGAGTTGAAATTGCTTTAATCGAAAAAAATATTCCTTATGAAAAACAAGAAATTGATTTAGCTAATAAGCCTGAATTTCTTATTAAGGATTCACCAAATTCAAAAGTTCCACTTTTATATTCCGATGATAAGCCTTTATTTGAATCAATTGCAATCTGTGAATATCTAGAAGATGTATTTAACCAAAATCCCTTACACCCTCAAGATCCCTTTATGAAGGCGTGGCATCGGGGATGGATGGAATTTAGCAATGGGATTTTAGCTGGAACTTTTGCTTTAATTTACGCGCAAGATCAGCAAAATTTTGATTTGCGTAAATCTGATATTGTTGCAAAATTAAAAATATTAGATGCCAATCTAAAATTTAATCCTTATTTTGATGGCGATCGTTATTCTTTAGTCGATGTTTGTTTAGCTTCAGCATTTAAACCCTTGACATTCATTGATAAGAAATTCACTCTAGAGATGTTTGATTTGCACAAAAATGTTGCAACATATATTGAAGCAGCAGTAACCCGTGGATCACTTCATAAAGCATTGGCTAATGATTATGAAGATGTTTTTAAACGATTTATTGAAAAAAAGAAATCTCATCTTTTAACCATGAGCTTCAGTTTGTAGTATTGTTATTTAACTTAAATTTTAATTAGGGTAACTAAATTCTTTTTTAAAGTTAAATGCTTAAACGACATTTAATACCAATTTAATTTTGGTATAACTTTAAAATAATTTGAATTTATGATTACCTATCCGCAACTACAATTAAAAAATCATTTTCAGCTTCGAGCACTGCAGGGAAGTCCTTGGATTTTTTCCAATGAGATAACTAATTTTGCGCAAATAAAAAAACTTCCTAAGGGAACTATTGTTGAAGTTAGAACCGCAAAAAATCAATTTTTTGCTTTAGCCTATTTCAATCCTCACAGCTTAATTTCAGCGCGAATAATCAGCTATAATTTTAACGAGATTTTTGATGAAAGTTTTTTTGTAAAAAAAATTACTCAAGCAAAAATTATGCGCGAAAAATTTTTTCAAAAACCTTTTTATCGCTTGATTCACTCAGAAGGTGATTTCTTACCTGGTCTTGTAATTGATCGTTTTGACAATGTTTTTGTTTGTCAAATTTCTACGGCAGGAATTGCCAATTTATCAGAGTTAATAATTCAAGCATTAATAAATATTTTTGGTAAGGAAATTACCATAATTTATAAAAATGATTTTGAGTTACGCAAGATGGAAGATCTTGAACTTAATGCTGAAGTAGTTTACGGTAAACTTCCCGAGCAATTCACAATTTATGAAAATGATCTTAAATTTAATGGCGATATTTTGGAAGGTCAGAAAACTGGTTGGTTCTTTGACCAACGCCTGAATCGTGAATTTATTAGCGAAATTAGCAAGGATTGCAATGTTTTAGATGCATTTTGTTATCTTGGAGGATTTGGAATAAATGCTATTAAAGGTGGAGCAAAAAAAGTTGTTTTTGTTGATTCTTCTGCAAAAGCAATAGAATATGTTAAAAGTAATTGTAGTTTACTTGAAACTAAAATAAATCTCGAATTTTACAATGATAAGGTTTATGATTATTTAGAGATTAATGCCGACATAGCAGACAAATTTAATTTAATTATCCTTGATCCACCTGCCTTCATAAAAACCAAAAAAGATTATTTTTCAGGATTAAAAGGTTATGAAAAATTGATTAAATTAGCTCTACCATTACTTGATAATAATGCTTTGCTAATGATAAATTCTTGTTCACATCACCTTACTCAAGCTGATTTAGTTAATTGCGTTAAAAATGCTTGCTTTAAAAATAATAAAAAATCGCGATTAATTCGCTCTAGTGGTGCAGGATTTGATCACCCTATCAATCCAGCGTTAAAAGAAAATGAATATTTAAAATCACTAACTTTTTTTATTGATTAATCTGATTAAATTTTTTAAAAATTATTTTATTATTCGCCTAAATTATGACGAAAAAAATTCTTATTACAGGTGCACTTGGGCAAATCGGTTCAGAACTTAGTTCTAGTTTAAAACAAATTTATGGCAATGATAATGTCATAACTTCTGATTTAAAAACTGGATCTATTGCACAAGAATATTTGCCTTACGAAACTCTTGATATTTTAAATAGAAATCAGCTTTCTGCAGTTATAAAAAAACATAATATTACAGTAATTTACCATCTTGGTGCAATACTTTCTGCTACAGGTGAAAAGAATCCCCAATTATGTTTTGATGTTAATATGATTGGTCTTTACAATGTTTTAGAAGTTTCGCGAGAATTAAATATCAAACAAATAATTTGTCCAAGTTCAATAGCCGTTTTTGGTCCAACAACCCCAAGAATCAATACTCCACAACAAACTATTATTTTGCCAAAAACCATGTATGGCTTAACTAAAGCATCTGGTGAATTACTTTGTGATTATTATGTCCAGAAATATAAAATTGATATTCGTGGATTGCGTTATCCAGGATTGATTAGCTTCAAATCGCCACCGGGTGGGGGGACTACCGATTATGCGGTAGAAATTTTTTATGAAGCATTACAGAATAATTTTTATAAATGTTTTTTAAAAGCAGATACAACTTTACCGATGATGTATATGGCTGATGCTATACGAGGAACAATTGAACTTAGCGAGGCAGATTATTCAAAACTTAATTATCATTCTAATTTCAATTTTGCAGGAATTAGTTTTTCATGTGAGCAATTAGCTAATGAAATTAAAAAACATCTTCCACAATTTAATATTGAATATATTCCGGATTTTCGTCAGCAAATTGCCGATTCTTGGCCTGAATCAATCGATGATAGCGAATCTAGAGCACAATGGGGATGGAAACCTGAATATGATCTCTCAAAGCTGACTATAACAATGCTTCAAAATTTAAAAATTAAATTAAATTTAAACTAAATATCTTAACCAAAATTATATTGCAGAATTTATTTTTAACTTCAAATCGTTAAGGTCTTAATACGTTTTTTAACTCCCGAGGATTTAAAGCCCTTGAGGATTTTGGCTTTATTATCTGTGTATCTGGAGTTTTATTTTTATTAAATGACTCACAAGGCAAATAAGCCATTTTACGCTTTTCATTATTCTTAACCTCGGATCTTCCATGCAATACATCCTGATTTTTGAAAAGCACGACAATATTTTTTTGATCACAAACAAATTTAAAACTTTCTTTTAAATCTAAACAAATAGCTTCGAAATCGCTAATTGCCTTATCTACTTCCTCTTGAGAATATTTAAATTGCTGTGGATCAAAGATTAAGTATGGATTGCGCGAATAATTATAATCCAGAAATATACTTCCATCCTCTTTATAATTTATGATTTTATGGGCTCTAGTTTTCACAGGTAATCCCATTTCATTTATTTCATTTCTATAAATATCAACCTCTTGAAGAATCTTAAAAGATTGAGGATTTTGTAATTTAAAATTTTTATAAATTAAATGATTTTCAGTAATAAAAGTAAAAGCCTTGCTATTAGAATTAATTGTTACGATTGCTACAAATTCTGGAATTATACTATCATTAATTTTATCGCAATGCGCAGGAAGAAATCGATTATTAGATAAAAATCCAATTATTGGATCATCATTTAAAACTGTTCTTGTTATTCCAGCCTGTTGCATAATCGCTGAAATTGTTAGAGCTTTAAAGAAAATATCTTGGGTTAAAGTTTGATTAGGTGGCTGGTTTAAACCAATTAATTCAAGCACTGTAAATAGATTGTTTTTATCATTTGATGAATTTTTTTTTGCAAATTCATCAAGTATTTTTTTAAAATTTTTAACCTCGCTTTGCTGGATATTTTCTTTAAAATATTGATTTATTCTAAACTCCAATTGCGTTATTTGTTTAAGTGATGGATTTAAATTTCCTCCAGGAATAGTTGGTTGTAACTCATTAAGATAGAACCTTTGAGCATTTTGAATTATCCCATCCGGAATTATCGTTGAGCGATAATAATTTCTAACAAAAATATTTTTTAGCCTAAAGACTGGATATCTTAATTTTAATGAAGGTTTAAATTTCATATTTTAATAAAATAAATATTTAATTATCTCAAAAAAAGAAATAAATCTTTTCTTAAGTAATTTTATATTTATTAATTACAATAGATAATATTATTTCTTATTATTTTTAACTATTATAAACTATACACAATTTTTCCACCAACTACAGTCATAACAGCCCTACCCTTAACTTTGAAATTATCAAAAGGAGAGTTTTTTGATTTACTTAAAAATTTACTACTATCAATTTTCCATTCGTAATCAAGGTCAATCAGAACCAAGTCAGCTCTCGCTGACTTTTTAATTTCACCGCCATCATAGTTAATAATATGCGCAGGATTGCAAGTCATCTTAGCAAGCAATTGTGATAAGCTAAGAATTTTATTGTGATATAGTGCTAAAGATAATGGTAACATTGTTTCAACACCAACAATTCCAAAGCTTGCTTCCTCTAAGGTTTTTTCTTTTGAAATTAGATCATGAGGAGCGTGATCAGTAGCAATTGCATCAATCAATCCTGATTTTAATCCTGCAATTAAAGCTAATCGATCTTCATTTGAACGAAGCGGTGGATTCATTTTAGCATTGGTTCTGGAAATTAAAACTTGATCTTCAGTAAGTGTAAAATGATGAGGGGAAACTTCGACAGTTACATTTAAACCTTTTTCTTTAGCCCTCTTAACAGCTTCAAGCGCTTGAGCAGTAGAACAATGTAATAGATGGTAACGTCCACCTATCGCTTCAAGAATTGCCAAGTCGCGTTCAACAATAACTGATTCAGAAATATTAGGAATTCCCCTTACCCCTAAATCTAGCGATATCCTTCCTTCATTAATGCAACCCTTATTGCTAAGATTTAAATCTTCAGCATGTTGAGCAATAACAACATTGAGATTTTTTGAATATTCAAAAGCCCGACGCATTACATTAGCATTCATTACCGGTAAACCATCGTCGGTAAACCCAACTGCCCCAGCTTCGTGAAGCGAATACATATCACTCAGCTCTTCCCCTTTCATAGATTTTGTAATTGCACCGTATGCCATAATATTGCAATATGCAATTTCACGCGATTTGAGACGAAGATATTCGAATGTCAAAACCGAATCAAGAACTGGATTAGTATTAGGCTGACAAACTACTGCAGTAATTCCACCTGCAACTGCAGAAGCGCTTCCCGATGCCAAGTCCTCCTTATGAGTTTGTCCAGGATCACGAAAATGCACTTGAATATCGATTAAACCTGGGGCAAGAACAAAACCTTGGCAATCAATTTCCTGATCGGCTTTGGCATTTAAGTTTTTGCCAAAATCTGCAATCTTATCACCAATGGTTAATAACTCGCCAATTTGGTCGTAATTTGTTTTAGGATCAATAATTCGCGCATTTTTATAAAGAATTTTTTTATCTTTTGAAATTGGATTTTGGTATGGTAGATCAAGGATTGGCATAGAAACTTTAGTAAATGGTTAATGCTTTTTTAGTAAATAATTTTTGATAAAATTAGTTTTCTTTAAATAGTAATTTCTTTAAACAATAAAAAGATTTTAGAATTTTTCAATTAATTTTATGATTAAAATAACAAATCACGGCGCAAGGTAAATTTATGAAAATAATTCATGTTTTATTTTAGTAATTATTGCCAGTCTATTGCCAGAATAAAGATAAAATAAAAACTATCTGATTTGGCAAAATAATATGGCATATGATCAAAGAGCATTTATAGCCTTTTAAAAATCCAAATAAATCAACCAAATATTGCCCCTTGAATTACCTAGGGTAGAACCAAAAAGATGTTTTGTTGCAAATATTTGGTCAGTTTTTTTACGAGTTATAAGCAGGATGTAAAGTTCGTAAAATAAAATTCTACAATAAATCCAGATTTAATAGTTTTAGGCCTTCACTCCTTAGATTGATTTAGAATTTAATTTATTTAGTTAAGTGATATTTTATTTATAAATTGATCTAATAAATTTATTTTAAGTTTAGAGTATTATTTTCAGGAGACTTCTAAATAAAAAAAAATATCTTGACTTTATAAATAATACTCATTAACTCATAAATTAATCAATAATATCCTACTGAAGATTTGTATTTTTAAATTATAAAACAATTTACAATAAAAAGCCTAGTAAAAGGCCTATTATAAGGCTTGGAGTGAAAATAAATAAGAAGAAGATAGGTTTACAATATAATTAAATCGATCAAAAATTTAATAATAAAATTATGACACAAAACAACCCCATTTATCCTGATGCTGATGGCGACACCCCTTTTCACATTGCCGCTAATCTGGTGACGTTAAAAAAATGAATGAACTAATAGATATTGAAGATATTGATACGCCTAATTATAAAGGCCAGACCGCTCTTCACCTTTCCGCTGCAGGGTGTCATTTGAAAGTAGTAAAACTTCTATTAGAAAATAAAGCGAATCCTAATTTGCTTGATAATAGAGCAAAAGACGCTCTTGATTATTCAACTTCACAACATTTAATTTTACTTAATGTTGAAAATATTAAAAATATTGAAGCGCTAATAAATGCAGGAGCGAATGTTAATCGAGCTCAAACAGGCATGACCCCCCTTATGTCTGCCACCGCTGCAGGACATATTCCAACTATAAAACTTCTATTAGAAAAAAATGCAGATATTAATAAAGTAATTCCAAACAATGGCAGAAACGCTCTTATAGTTGCCGCTGAATGTAAACAATGGCCAGCCCTTAACCTTTTATTAGAAAGAGGAGCCTCTGATGATTCCCATATAACACTTCAGGGAAGTGGTGTATTTGGCAAAAATGCATTAAAATTAGTTGCCTTAAGTGTCTAGAATATTACCTGAGAATCAATTAGCTTTCAATGAAATGTTTAGGAAATTGCTTGATCGTAGCGACAAAATAGATATAAAATTCTTTATTGATCCTAAAAACAATATTCCTGATTACATAAAAGATAGCGCATATAAATATTTAATTCTTCATGGATATTTTAATTTAGAGCATTTAAATAGTGGTATTAATGATGATATAGCTGTTAATAATATTATTGGTCATGTGATGTTTAAAGCTATAAAATCTACAACTAAAGCAGAATTAGATGCAATTGAATTGGGAGATCCCGAAAGATATGAAAAAATTAAAAAATCTGGATTCCATACGCTGATAAAGCTAAACTTCATTTGCGCTACAGATGGTGATAATGATGTGTTAATTAAAACTGCAATTAAACACGGAGGAGATTTTATAGTTTTTTGTAGAGAGTTTGAAAAAATGATAGTAAATAAGAAAATGATTAAAGATTTATCAAGTATAGAACCATCAAAACCCCAAGAAGCTTCAGCAAATATAGAACCCTTAACACCCCAAGAAGCTTCAGCAAATATAGAACCATCAAAACCCCGAGAAGCTTTAGCAAATATAGAACCATCAAAGCCCCAAGAAGCTTCAGCAAAAATTTATTCGTCAAAATCCAAAAAAGCTCTAACACCCCAAGAAGCTCCCCTGCCATTATCCTTATTGGCAACAATTACAAGTACACAATTAGCGGGACATCTAATTTTTGAAA
>CAMDJZ010000006.1 GCA_945901265.1 Rickettsia typhi | reverse complement strand
GAGGCGAAGCTGAAATACTGGAACCATTGCAGTTTTTAAAACTGCGTCTAACTCCTTAGCAAATTCAAAAAGATTAATTTGTGGTGGCGAAATTAAATAAATTTGCGTCATAATATTTATTTTTTGCGACGCAAAAATGCTGGGACATTGACAATCTCATCTTCAAAATAATCGCCCGAATTATTAACATTATCATCAAAAATTGTTTCACCAAAAAATTGCTTACGCTTCATTTCAGCATTACTTCTTGATTTATCGTAATTTGTTTCGCCTAAATGGTTATGAGCCTTTGACTTAGAATGCTTTGCGATATTTGTTTCAATGATATTTTCATCCTCATCATCAAGATCAGTTATTTTTGCTTTATTTGAATTCATAAATCCAAATAAATTAAAACCAGATTCTTTTTTTAATTTAACTTTAGAAGATTTAGAATTTGGGGATTTTTTCTTTTGTTCAGCTTCTTTAGCAATTGGTTCAATGTTTTCTTGATCTTGCGCATCATCATCAGCAATTGACTCATCATAAAAATCATCATTTTCAAAAAAATTTAGAGATTTATTGGATAAATTTATTGGCTTTTGAGTAATATTATTTTTGTTATTATCAAGATTATCTTCAAATTCATTATTTTCTTGAGCAATATAAGATTTTTTTGTTGAAAAATTATCTTGATTAATTTCTTCAATTTCATCGCCAGAATTCGATTGCACAAAGCCTGGATCAAAATAATTTTTTTCTGAATTTTTTTCTTTACCATCAAGATTTATTTTAAAACGACTTACTTCATTTTGCTCTAAATGACGTTCAGCTTTTGAATTATCACGACCATAATCATTTTTTATTTCGCGCTTAAATTCTTCAATGTCAATACCAGTTGCCACAACAGAAATTCTAATTTTACCTTTCATATTTTCATTAAAGGCAGAACCAAAAATAATATTAGCATTTGGATCAACTTCTTTCTTGATGGCATTAACTGCGATATCAGCTTCAAACAATGTCATATCTGGTCCACCAGTCATGTTAACTAAAACACCTTTTGCACCTTTAATTGAAATATTATCAAGTAATGGATTGGAAATTGCAGCTTCACAAGCATCAAGTGCGCGATTATCTCCCGTTGCCTCACCGGTTCCCATCATTGCCTTACCCATTTTGGTCATGATAGTACGAATATCAGCAAAATCAAGATTAACAAGACCTGGCATGGTGATTAGATCGGTAATTCCTCTAACCCCAGCATGCAAAACATCATCAGCCATTTTAAAAGCTGATTCAAAAGTAGTGTGCTCATTAGCAATGCGAAAAAGATTTTGATTTGGAATTATAATTAATGTATCAACATATTTTTTTAATTCATCAATTCCTGAATCTGCCGTTTCCATGCGATATTTACCTTCAAAATGAAATGGCTTGGTAACAACACCAACTGTTAAAATATCTCTTTCTCTAGCTAATTTAGCAATTACTGGTGCAGCTCCTGTACCGGTTCCTCCTCCCATTCCAGCAGCAATGAAAACCATATTTGCTCCATTAAGAAATTGTTCAATTTCTTCAATATTTTCTTCCGCAGAAGCGCGTCCGCGATCAGGAAAAGATCCAGCCCCAAGGCCTCTTGTAGTTTTTAATCCAAGCTGAATTTTATTTTTTGCCAATGAGTTTGAAAGTGATTGGGCATCAGTATTAGCAGCAACAAATTCTACACCTTCAAGATTAGATCGAATCATATTGTTTATGGCATTACCACCAGCTCCACCAACTCCAAAAATTGTAATTTTTGGTTTCAGCAAATCTGCTTGAAGACTTGAAAGAGAAATATCATTTTTTAGCGTCATAACTTAAAAACATTATTAGGTTTAAATAATAACAATAAAAATTCATGCGAATTTTTATTTTATATTAATTACTGATTTTTTATGAGCAACTAAAGTGTTTTTAATTATCTCATCAGCATTGTTAATAAAAATAGTTTTATTTTGTTTATCAACAAAAAGTTCTATAAAATTAAAAATATTTTTGGCAAGCATTTTGCTAGCATCAATTGCTAAGCGCGATGGGAAATTTTCATGGCCAATTATCTTTACGCCATGAACCTCGATGACTTGGCCAGGTTTTGTAAGCTCACAATTACCACCATTTACCGATGCCAAATCAATAATCACCGAACCACTTTTCATAACCTCAACCATTTCCTTGGAAATAAGTATTGGCGCTTTTTTGCCAGGAATTAATGCAGTAGTAATAACCACATCTTGGTTTTTTATATTATTCATTAACAATTCAGCTTGTTTTTGCTTATCTTGCTCTGAAAGCTCTTTAGCATATACCCCATCTTGCTTTTCACTATTTTTAATTTCAATAAATTTTGCTCCCAAACTTTCCACCTGCTCTTTTGTTGATGAGCGAACATCAAAAACACTCACAATAGCTCCGAGTCTTTTAGCTGTTGCAATTGCTTGCAGACCTGCAACTCCAGCACCTAAAATTAAAAATTTTCCAGCAGAAACTGTTCCGCCTGCCGTAATCATCATTGGGACAGCTTTAGATATTTCATAACAAGCATCAATGACTGCCCGATAACCAGCGAGATTACTTTGTGAAGACAATACATCCATACCTTGGGCTCTAGTAATTCTTGGCATTAATTCTAAAGCAAAAATTGCGATACCAGCTTGGGCAATTTCGGTAATTTTTTCTTTGTTAAAATAAGGATTTAGCAAGGCAATAAAAATCGCATCTTCTTTCATCTTATTAAAATTAAAATCAGTTCTTTGCACTGAAATTACAATATCAACATCACTTAGAAAATCATCAATATTGTTAATAATTTTCGCACCAGCTTTTTGGTAAACAGCATCGCTAATTGCCGATTTAATTCCCGCATCTTTTTCAATAAAAACTTCAAAACCAATTTTACAAAATTTTCCAACGGTTTCTTCGCTAATTGCCACTCGATTTTCTTGGGGGTTACTTTCCTTAAGTGCTAAAATTTTCATAATTAATAAATGTTAAAGTGGTTAATGATTATTAATAAATGTTAAAAAATGGTGCGGTTGAGAAGACTTGAACTTCCACGGGTTTTACCCCATAACGACCTCAACGTTACGCGTATACCAATTCCGCCACAACCGCAAAATTAACAAAATTTAATTAATCAATGGCTTCAAGCGATTCAAGGCGATAGCAAACATTGCTAGATCGTGATTGGGATCGTCTTTCAATTCACCGATAAAATTATCAAATCTTGCTACTAAAAAGTTAACTGTGTTAATCCAATTTTCAATTATATAATTTACTTCATCGAGTTTTATTTTTTTATTATCTTGCATTTCAATTATGGTTTTAGAAATTTTCATTTGATAAAAATTAAAATCTTGCAGTAAAGTTTTGCTTAATATTTTTTGCCATTGATTATTTAACTCAAGCTTATTAACACTAGAACTGATCCATTCTAAGTTAAAACGAGTACCAATTGCAAAATAAATTTTAGCAATAATTTTTACTTCAATTTTTGTAGAATTAGCGATTTCAAAAATATCAAAAGCTGAAGAAATTGCATTAAGATTGGCAAGTTTTTGCGCTAAATTTTTAGAAATTTTTTCTTTACTGAAATCAATAATTTTTTTATCAAGATCTTGCTTAAGATCAACAGAGAGAACATCCGGAAGAATTTGCGTTAATTCATTAATAATTTTTCTATAATTAGAAATTTGTTCTGAGATTGCTTCATGATTTTGATTGCGTAGTAACCATGAAACCGATCTTTCCAATAATTTATTAGCACTAACGAACATTTTTACTTGTGATGAAAAATTAATTTCGCCATCAAGATTTTCAATGTCATGCCATAATTCTTTGATATTAAATGACTCGCAAGCAATTATAAAACTCCGCAATACATCAGCAATACTAAATCCACTATCTTGGCATATTTGGTTAATGAATGTAATGCCCATGCGATTAACTACAAAATTTGTAATTTGCGTTGCAATAATTTCCTTGCGCAATTGATGATTGATTATTTCATCGCTAAATTTTTGCTGCATTAACTTTGGAAAATAACTCATTAAATCTTGAGTAAAGTAGGGATCATTTACTAAATCAGAAATTAAAATTTGATTATAAATTGCCATTTTAGAATATGCTAACATCACGCAAAGCTCTGGGCGAGTTAGGCTTAAACCCTCTCTTTGCCTTTTTTCAATTTCCTTGTTAGAAGGTAAAAATTCAATTAAGCGATTAAGTAAACCTATTTTTTCAAGACTATCTAAAAATTGCGCTTGTTGCTGAATTAGCGATAAACCTTGTAACTGGGCTATAGAAATTGCCTGTGTTTGTTCGCGATTATCTTTTAAAACAAGATTTGCAACATCATCAGTCATAGCCTCAAGATCTTTATTGCGTTGATCTAAATTAAGTTTAGCGCTTCGCAATGCTGAAGTTAAAGCAATTTTAATATTCACTTCATGATCTGAGCAATCTACTCCTGCAGAATTATCCATCGCATCAGTATTAATTCTTCCACCATTTTGTGCAAATTCAATTCGTCCTTTTTGAGTAAAACCTAAATTTCCACCCTCTCCTATAACCTTACATCTTAGATCATTGCCATTGATACGAAGTGCATCATTAGCGCGATCACCAACTTCTTGATGAGTCTCGTCACTTGATTTAACATAAGTGCCAATTCCACCATTAAAAAGCAGATCAACTGGAGCTTTTAAAATAGCTTTAATCAAATCATTTGGACTTAATTCTTCATGAGAAATTTGTAAAATTTCTTGCATTTGCGGAGTTAAATTTATGATTTTTGTACTGCGTTCAAAAATACCTCCACCCTTAGAAATCAATGATTTATCGTAATCCATCCAACTTGACCTTGGAAGATTAAACATTCTTTGACGCTCTAAAAAAGATTTTTCAACATCAGGATTTGGATCAAAGAAAATATGCAGATGGTTAAATGCGCAAACAAGTTTTATATGCCTTGAAAGCAATGTTGCATTGCCAAAAACATCACCTGACAAATCACCAATTCCAACGCAAGTAAAATCTTGACTTTGCGTATCTATTTGCATTTCACGAAAATGACGCATTACCGAAATCCAAGCACCTTTCGCAGTGATACCCATTTTTTTATGATCATAACCAACTGACCCACCCGAGGCAAAAGCATCACCTAGCCAAAAATTATAATTAGCAGAAACTGAGTTAGCGATATCAGAAAAAGTTGCCGTACCCTTATCGGCTGCAACTACTAAATATGGATCTACTTGATCATAAAAAACAACATTTTGAGGATGAATAATTTTTGAATCAATGACATTATCAGTAATGTCTAACAAGCCTGATAAAAAAGTTTTATAGCAATAAATTGCCTCTTGTTGTAATTGTTCACGATTAAAATTGCTAACATCACTCTTAATAACAAATCCACCCTTTGAACCAACTGGAACGATTACGGCATTTTTGGTCATTTGCGCTTTCATCAAACCAAGAACTTCGGTACGAAAATCTTCTTGACGATCAGACCAACGCAATCCTCCACGCGCAACTTTACCACCTCGCAAGTGGATAGCCTCAACACGCGAAGAATAAACAAAAATTTCTGCGTAAGGCAAAGGAAGGGGTAAATGTGGAATTTTTTTGCTATCAAATTTAAAAGAAACATAACCTTTAAAATTTCCTGAATCTGAAGTTTGGAAATAATTAGTTCGCAAAGTAGCATTGATTACAGTTAAAAATTTTCTTATAACATCATCAAACGCAACATCTTTAACTAAAGATAAATCTTCATGAATTTTATTGATTATAACTTGTAAATTTTTTTCATTATCAATGGTTGATTTTACTGACTTGGGATCAAATTTAGTTATAAAAAGCTTAACTAAGTTTTTGGTAATTTCTGGCAAGCTATATAAAGCATCTGCAAAATAATTTTGTGAGTAACGGTAATTTGTTTGATATAAATATTGACCATAAGCTCGAATCATAAGAACCTCTTGCCAATTTAAATCGCAATTAATAACTAAGCGATTAAGTGCGCCACTGGCAATTTCTTTTTGATAAATCAAGGCGATAGTTTTTTCAAAATTATTTTTAATATTTGCTGTTAACTTTCCACCATTTTTAGTAAGAGTTAATTGAAAATATTGAATACAAACTTTAGTTATTGATCTATATCTTGATTCTTCTTCAATATTGACAGCGTAGGTGTGTTCTTGAATTACATCAAAACCAAAACTATCAAGCAAGGGCATAATTTCAGAAAGAGGAATTTGTTTATTTGGCGTAAAAATCTTAAACTCGCAAATATCTCCATTTTCAGAATTTGATTTTAATCCCTTTAAATCGGCATTATTTAAATCAAAAATAGTAGTTTTTTGGGTTAATGATTTTTGAATTAAAGCAATATCAAGAGATGCTTCAATGGCATCAAAACGATTTGTATAGCTAACTGAGAAAGCGTTTTTGTAACGCGCATAAAGACTTACAGAATTTTCACTATCAAATTTATTTTTAATCGCCTCAAGCAATTCATCACTCCAAATTCTTGTAATACCTTCTATTTCAATTTCAATTTTTCGCTCATCAACTTCAGCAATTACTCCGTTAGTTCTAATTATCACATGAAGTCTAATTAAATTTGATTCGGTAATTTGTACAAAAGAATCCGCAACTTCACCACTATAGGCTTTAATTAAAACTTCCTTTATTTTTTCACGAACTTGGGAATTACTTCGATCGCGAGGTGTAAAAATTAAGCAACTCACGAAACGTTTAAATTTATCTTGTCTAGCAAAAAATTTAACAACCGATCTTCCACAAATCGAAACAATTCCCGTGGCATTACGCAATAAATCTGCTTCATTAATTTGAAATAACTCATCACGCGGATATGATTCAAGGGTTGAAACTAGGTCTTTATAGTTGTGACTGCCTTTAGCAAATCCCGAGGCGTTAATGACTTGCTGTATCTTGTTACGAATTAATGGAATTGATGAAATACTTGAAACATAAGCTGATGAAGTAAATAAACCAATAAAACGATATTCGCCAATAATTTTACCATCTGCAGAAATTTTTTGAATTCTAATTCTTTCGGCATTGGTAATGCGATGAATTTTTGAACGGTAACGTGATTTTAAAATTTCAATTACAAAAGGATTGGTAATTGAATCATTTACTTCAGCGCTTGAAGAGTTAACAACTTGCGGTTTGAATTCTGCAATAGAAGTTCTAAACATTCCGGAAGCTATATTGGGAACTTCATTAAGCTGATATTCATTATTTTTATTTTTATCAATTGAAAATTCATTTGCACCAAGAAAAATAAAATTACCATTTATTAACCATGCAATAAAATCTTTAACTTCTGTTAAATATTGTTGATCTTTAACAATATTTAGCGAATTATCAATTTGTGCTTGAGCTTCTTTTGTCAACTGCAACATCTTTTGCCAGTCTTCAACAACTAAATCAATGGATTGTAGAATTTGTTCAATATTTTCTTGCACTTCTTTAATAACATTTTCACTGATAATTTTATCAATATGAAGTTGAATTATCGACTCAACCGGAAAATCATGCAATTGCGATTTATCGAAATTTAAGCCTTTAAATTCCCCACTTTTATCACGCAAAACTTTATAAACAGGATGGATAACATTCTTGATTTTAAAACCATTTTTATCCAAAAAAGCAACTACTGAATCGACCAAAAATGGCATGTCTTTATTAACAATATCGATAAAAGTATATTGAGCATTAGAATTTTCTTTATCTTTAGTTGGATTGGAAATTCTGACGCGCGAAACGCTATTTTTTTTCTCACAAAAAAAATTAAAACTATGAAGAGCTGCAAAATAAAGATCTTCAACGCTATAATTTTCAAAATCAGAAAGTTTATTGTCTAAATAAAAAATTTCTAAGAAATATTGGAAATTTTCTTTATCAACAGCCTTAGAAAGTTGATTTTTTTGTGAAAAATTTATTACCTGTTTAATCAAATTTTGCATAATTTTTTCAATTTATTTTTTGATAAGAATTGTTAACATCTGCATTCCCTCTAGCTTTGGTTCAAGTTCTGCTTTAGCAAAATCTTGGGTATCTTTCATAATGTTTATCATCATTTTTTCAGCAAGATCGCGGTGGGTTATTTCTCGACCCTTCATGCGAATTGATATTTTAACCTTATTACCTTTCTCGATAAATTCTTTGGTATGACGAATTTTAGTATCATAATCACCTTTGCCAATATTGATGGTCATCTTGACTTCCTTGACTTCAACAACTTTTTGTTTTTTCTTGGCATCGGATATTTTTTTCTGAAATTCATATTTCATTTTACCAAAATTAGAAATTTTGCAAACTGGTGGACTGGCATTAGGAGAAACCTCAATTAAATCAAGATCAGACTCGCGTGCGAGTCTAATTCCATCAGCAACAGACATAACGCCCAACATCTTACCGCTTTCGTCAATAACACGAACTTCCTTTACTTTGATTTGATCATTAATACGAAAAAAGCTGTTAGTAACAGCTTGGTGATTAGACTTTATTGGCTTCACAGAAATATTATTTTAAGTTATTTGAATTAATTTTTTATAACATTCGCTAAAATTTGCGAAAGTATTTTACAAATTTACAACTCTCCAAAGTAAATTTCAACTCATGAAATTGCAATGATGTTTTAAACTGAAATATCCCTTAACTTCAATAAAATCAAAACGTTGTGGAATGTTTTGTAATTGCTTATTTGTTTTAATAAAATAATTTGTAGCTCTAAACATGCGATTAATCTGGTCTTTTCTAAGAGCAATTTCAATATTTAAAATTTTTTTTAATGAAGATTTTACTTCGATAAATACTAAAAAATTATTTTTTTTAGCAATAATATCAATTTCACCAAATGGCGTTTTGTATCGCCAAGCAAGGATTTTATATCCCTTTACGATCAAGAAACACATCGCAAGTTTTTCAGCATAAATTCCAAAAAAGTGGTTATTTTTCATGATTAATTTAAAAATTTTAATTTTTGTGATCTTTGATTTGTAAGGCCAATTGATAGATTTCTTTTTTGTTAAGATTGTAAATTTCGCTTAACTCCTGAGCTATATCTTTCAATGATTTATTGTCTTGGATAGCTGACTTTATTGACTCTTGTAACTGTTGTGGAGAAATATCTGAGAAATTTTTATCATTTTTTTCGACCATCACCACCACCTCGCCTTTTAATTTTTGCGGATTACTTTGAAAAAAATTTAATACTTTATCGAGGTTATCAGTAACGATTTCTTCGTGCAATTTTGTAAGTTCACGAGCTATGCAAATACGAGGATTATCAAGATTTTTTTGCATTAATTCTAATGTTGCTAACAAGCGATTTGCGCTTTCAAAAAATACCCAGGAAAAATTACGATTATAATTTTTAAAAACCTTTTCCTTTTGCAAGGATGTGCTTGGCAAAAAACCTAAAAAAATAAATTGATCACATGCCAATCCTGCAACGCTAATACATGCTGTAACTGATGACGCACCGGGAATAGAAATGATTTTTTGATTATGGCTTCGTAAAAAATTAATTAATTTATAACCTGGATCGGAAATTAATGGCGTTCCTGCATCGCTTATTAGTGCTAGACGATTATTTTGTATCAATAAATTTAAAATTTTTAATCGAATATTTTCATCGCTATGATCATTGTAAACTAAGAATTTTTTATCAATAATTTGATATTGTGATAAAAGTTTTTGGGCTACGCGACTATCTTCGCAAATTATTAAATCAACTTTTTGTAAAATTTGTAATGCTCTTAAAGTTATATCACCAAGATTGCCAATCGGCGTTGAAACTATGTATAAAGCACATGCAAGCTCAGTATCTTTTAAAGTATTTTGCACTTTTATTGGTGAATTTAAGAAAAGGTTTTGCATTATTGCTTAATTAAATTAAATTGAAATTGACAAATTAATGATTAATCTAGATCTACTTCATTAAAAAATAAATTTAATAATTTTTTTTTAATTTCATATAAAAATCGCTAATTACTATGAAAAAATATTTTCTTTTACTAAGTTTATTTTTGTGCTCATGCCAGCAAATTACTCAGCAATTTAAAGCTTTAGATACACAGAATACAAAACCAGAAACTAATATTGCAACTAGCAATTTATCAAATATTGCATTGCCTAATAACCAAGAAATCTTTTCCAATAAAAACTTACCTACGATTAAGAGTGATCAAAAAAAAGTCCAAGTTGCATTGTTACTTCCCTTTTCTGGTAAAAATAAAGATTTAGGTTTTAGCTTATTTAACTGCGCAACAATTTCTTTATTTTACAATGATCCAAATGGTATTATTGAATTAGTTTTATTTGATTCAAAAGATACTGCAATAGACACAGAAAAAGCTTTCAAAGAAATCATTGATCGCAAAATAAAAATAGTAATTGGACCGGTATTTACAAGCTCAGTTGAAGCTATTGAAAAATTAGCAAGACAAAATAAAATAACTGTAATTTCATTATCAAATAATCAAAATTTAATTAATAAAATTGATAAGGAAGGTGGAGTTTTTGTTAGCGGAATTCTTCCTGAAAATCAAGTTGATAAAATTGTAAATTACGCAATAAGTCAAGGTAAATTAAATTTTGCAGTAATTGCCCCAAGTAATCAATATGGCAAGACCATTACCGATCTTCTTAAAAGATTTGTTCGCTCTAAACAGGGTAATTTTATCACTTCAGAATTTTACGATAATAACAGTAAAGACCTTGATCGAATAGTTGAAAGAACTATAAATGCTTTTGTTTTACCAGAAAATTTAACTAAAGGTAAAAAAAATAAAGATTTAGTGATTAATGATTATGACAGAATCTATCCTCAAGTTATTATGATTCCTGAATCTGGTAAAATTGCTTCAAAAATTATTTCATTAATTAAAAAACAAAATACCAATGAACGCGATTTCCAAATCCTTGGAACATCGCAATGGGATGATAAATCGATATTCGATTCTAATTTAATCAACGCATGGTTCCCAGCTCCTGAAAATGAAAAATTTTCTGATCTTGAAAATTATTACTACAGTAAATTTGAAAAATTTCCACCTCGTATCGCTTCAATCACTTATGACATGGTTGGATTAATTGCCGAATTAACTAATCGCAAACAAGGTCAAATTCCAGTAGTTAGTGATTTTATTAATTTTAAAAATGGCTATCAAGGCGTTGATGGTTTATTTCGTTTTTTACCTAATGGCTTAGTACAAAGAAATTTAGCAATCCTAAAAATCAGCGTTTCTAATAAAGCTGGAAACTGGTTTGAAACCATCGAAAAAGCCAATGATAGCTTTGTTGATTATAACAAAAATTAGCTAAATTATGAAAGTTTTAGCAATTGAATCTTCTTGCGATGAAAGTGCTGTTGCAATTGTTGATAGTGATAAAAAAATTTTTGCTCATTTAATAAAATCACAAATTGATATTCATCAGCAATTTGGTGGAGTTATTCCTGAATTAAGCGCTAGAGCTCATCTTGAAGTAATTGATCATTTAATCTTGGAGTCATTAAAACAAGCTAAATTAAAATTTAGCGACATTGATGCTTTTGCAGGTACTTCTGGCCCAGGTTTAATTGGTGGATTAATCGTAGGAATGACCAGCGCTAAAACTTTATGCGCAATTTATGATAAACCTTTTTTAGCAATTAATCATCTGCAAGGACATGCCTTGGCAATAAGACTTGAAAAAGAAGTAGATTTTCCCTTTCTTGTTCTTTTAGTTTCAGGTGGACATTGTCAAATTCTGTTATGTTATGGTGTAAATGATTTTTATAAAATTGGCGAAACCATAGATGATGCATTAGGCGAAACTTTTGATAAGGTAGCACAAATGCTTGGATTACCATACCCCGGAGGACCTGAAATCGAAAAGCTAGCATTACTTTCAACACAAAGAAAATTTCCTTTACCAAGACCATTAATTGATCAAAAAAATCATGATCACCAATTTAATTTTTCATTTTCAGGACTTAAAACTGCGGTGAGAAGAACTATTGAAAAAATCACCAATGAAGAATTTTCGCATTTTTCTTCAGCAAAAAAGATATCTATAAATGATAAGGCGGATCTCTGCGCTTCATTCCAAAGAACTATTAGCGAGATACTCTGCAATCGTTTAGAAAATGTTATTAATGATTGCCCCGAAATAACTAAAATTAATAAAAGCAATTTAAAACTAGTGATAACAGGTGGAGTTGCTTGTAATAAATTTATTTTTAATAATTTAAAAGATTTATCAATAAAACATAATTTTAAAATTTTAATTCCTCAAAAAGAATTATGCACGGATAATGCATTAATGATCGCTTGGGCAGCTATTGAAAAATTAAAAATTAATTCAATTGATCCGCTAACCTTCAAGCCGCGAGCCAAATGGCCTCTTGCTGAATTAAAATTAACTTAGTTAAACACATATCATCTAGCTTCTTAAATGATTTTACCGTTTTCATTCAACGCTAATAATTTTTTATTTGCCAAAAAAATGGTAAAAACTTCAGGGATTGAATATAATTATTTTAGTCAATTGCTATTTTCATATTAGTAAATTATCACCTCTCACCTTGCCGTGATTTATGGAAATTTGACCATTCAGCTCAAGATGCATCAATGCAACATTGATAAGCTTCACTGGCTTTTGTATATGCTCAATAATTTCATCGATAGAAATTGCTTGGTGATTAATTTTTGCAATAATTATCTCGATAATTTGCTGTAATTCATCATCTTCAGTTTGAGTTAATTGCGATAATTTTGTTATAGTTATATTTTTTTGATCTCGAATATTTTGATCTTGAATATCTGGAGAATTTTTTTTTGGCGATTGCAAATTCAATAAATCTTCACTTAAGTTTGCAGAATTTTGCGTTAACATGTTACGATTATTCTCAATGACATCAGCTACCAATTCATCAAGATCGGTAATAATTATTGCACCATCTTTAACGAGTTTATTAACCCCAGCGCATCTTGGATCAAAAGGCGAACCAGCACAAGCATAGATTTCCCTGCCCTGTTCAAGAGCAAATCTAGAAGTAGCAAGACTTCCCGATTTTAATCCAGCTTCAACAATAATTAGCGAAGGAGCTAACCCGGAAATTATCCGGTTACGCTTGATAAAATAATTACTTTTGGGAGGAGTTCCAAAGGGCATTTCACTAACCAATAAACCATATTGTGAAATTTGCTGATAAAGTCTTTTATTTTCCAGTGGATAAATACTGTCAATTCCACCTGCTATTACGGCGATTGTACCACTTAGAATTGATGCTTCGTGAACTGCACAATCAATTCCACGTGCAAGGCCTGAAATTGTAAGGATTGAATTTTGCCCAAATTCAACGGCAATTTTTTTGGCAATATTACTAGCACTAAATGAACAATTTCTTGCCCCAATAATTGCTACAGATGGCTTGTTAAAAAAACTCAAATCACCTTTTACTGTTAGTAAGGGTGGAGCGTCATAAATTGATCGCAATATTTGTGGATAACGTGGATCGCTTGCAATAATTATTTCTGCACCAAATTTTTGAGTTTTTGCAAACTCATCTTCAACTTCTGAAATCGTTGCAAGTTTAATTTTATTCTTTGAACCTATACTCTTAAAAAAATCATCAGCCTCCAACACTGCAGTAGAGGCATCCCCAAATATTTTTATTAATCTCCAAAATAAAGATGGACCAATATTTGTCGAGCGAATTAAGCGCATGTAATTCACAATTTCAAAATAATTATTACTCAATTCTAAACATCTATTATCAGCTCTTAATTCAATAATTTTATAACTATCATTTGGCGATGAGGCGATAAAATTTACATTATTTTTTTGATTAATAACCTCTTCTTGAGGTGCTGATTTGCCTAGGGATTTGCCCAGTGATAAGTCATGCAATTCTTGATCGCAAGTTTGATTTGCAATAAAATTTTGTTGCAAATCTTCGGAATTTTTATTAGACGTGCATAAGCAAGGGTGGTGGTGTTTCATAGATCTCAAAATGGTGTGAGTTTATATTAAAAATTAAAAAAACATAAATGTTTGCTTAAAATATAAAAAGTGTAATTTATTTAACAACTATTTTTTATTTATAAAATTAATGGGTTATCTTATAACCACGTTTAAGCATTGTAAATAAAACGCTAGCAAGAATTAAATTTAATATTATTAGATACCAAATTCCGATATTTAAATTACTGTCATTATAGCCTGTTAAACCATAACGAAATCCATCAATCATATAAAAAATTGGATTGACATGCGCAAAATTTTGCCAGAATTGCGGTAAAGAATTTGTTGAATAAAAAGTTCCAGATAAGAAAGTTAGCGGAGTTATAACATAACTTGTCATTGCTGACATTTGGTCAAATGTTTCAGAAATAATTCCACATAAAATTCCCATCATCCCAAGAAATGCACAACCTAAAATTAAGAAAAGCATCATATAGTAAAAATTAAAAATTGTTAATGGAACGAAAAATAAAATTACCAAATACGAAACCAGAGCTACGCAAATACCGCGCGCAATCGCTCCAATTCCAAAAGCAAATAGCAATTCCAAAGCTCCCAGCGGTGGAATTAAATAATCGACAATATGACCCATTACTTTTCCCATTACAAATGAAGAAGAGGAATTGGCGAAGGAATTTTGTAGAGCGGACATCATAATTAACCCTGCTGAAACAAATACTGCAAAAGATACCGCGCCAATTTTTTCAATATGCTCTCCAACCGATAATGAAAAAACCATTAAAAATAAAATTATATTTACAACCGGTGATAATAAAGTTTGGTGGTAAACTTTTAAAAATCTTAACACTTCTTTTTTTAACAGAGAGTAAGAGCCGTAATAGTTAATTTGCATAAATTTGACAATATATTAAATATTTTTTTATAGATTTTTAGCTAAGCATTTTAATAATAATGCGAAACTTGACTTCATTTTTTTTAAAATGTTTAATGATTTTTAATAAAATTAAAGATCAAAATTAACAACAGCCATGACTAATATAGAAAATATTTTATCAGATTTCAATTCACAATTTGCAAAAGTACGAAATCCTCAACAGCTTGATGAAATTAGAGTTAATTTTTTAGGTAAAAAAGGGTTGGTTACAGAATTATTTGCCAATCTAAAAAATTTAGAAGGTGATCAAAAAAAATCTTTTGGAAATCAAATTAATCAATTGCGCGATCAATTAAATTTAAAAATCGAAGATAAAAAAAATCACTTCCTAAATGCCGAATTAAATGCCAAATTAAGTAGCGAAAAACTTGACATGACCTTACCTGCACGCTATGAGAATCAAGGCTCGATTCATCCCTTAAATCGGGTAATGGCTGATATTGAAAAAATTTTTAGTGAATTAAATTTTGAATTTGCGCAAGGTCCAGAAATCGAAGATGATTTTCATAATTTCAGTGCGCTAAATATTCCTAAAGACCATCCAGCTCGCCAAATGCAAGATACTTTTTATTTAAATAATTCCCAATTACTTCTTCGAACTCATACTTCCAATACACAAATTCGAAAAATGCTTGAAAGCACTCCTCCACTTCGTGTTGGTGCAATTGGCAAAGTTTTTCGACGTGAATTTGATCAAACACATTCGCCAATGTTTCATCAATTTGAAGGTTTTGTTGTAGATGAAAATGTAACTATGGGTCACCTCAAATGGACCTTGGAATATTTTCTTGAAAAATTTTTTGCAGTAAAAAATTTACAATTACGTTTTCGTTCTAGTTTTTTTCCATTCACTGAACCTTCGGCAGAAGTTGATATAAATTATAGCACAAATAATGGTAAAATTGAAATTGGCAAAGGTGATAAATTTATGGAAATTTTAGGTTGCGGGATGATTCATCCCAGTGTTCTAGAAAATTGTGGAATTGATAGTAAAAAATTTCAAGGCTTTGCTTTTGGTATTGGTATTGAACGCTTGGCGATGTTAAAATATGGCATTAATGATCTGCGCTTACTATTTGAAAACGATGTTAGATTCTTAAAAAATTTTGCTTAACAATCTGAGATTTTGTTCTTTGCAATAAGGATTCAAGATTTATTTGCAATCAACCTTATTTCAAATTTTCTTATCCAAAAAATATAAAAGTTATAAGGTAATTGGAAAGCAAAATAAAGATCGATGAAGACACAACTGCGTTGGTTGTGGCAGCTCCAACCCCTTGAGCTCCCCCTGCGGAATTATATCCATAATAGCAACCCATCACGGCAATTAAAAAACCAAAACAACCAGCTTTAACTAAACCCGAAACTACATCAATTACTTCAAGAAATTTAAATGTATTGGCGATATATGGACCAGCCGAAAAACCTAGGGAATGAACGCTTACCAAATATCCACCCATTACCCCAATTATATCAGCAATTAAAACTAAAATTGGCAAAACAATCACTGAGGCAATTAATCTAGGAACAACCAAATATTTTATAGGATTTGCTGAGAGAGTTCGCAATGCATCGATTTGCTCAGTAACGCGCATTAAACCAATTTCAGCAGCAATTGATGCACCCACTCTTCCAGCAACCATTAATCCAGCAAGTACCGGACCAAGTTCACGGGTGATTGATAAAACCACTACCGTAGCAATTGTACTTTCAGCATTAAATCTGGAAAATCCTGAATAGCTTTGTAACGCCAAAACAGCTCCCGAAAATATTGCCGTTAAACCAACAACTGGTAAGGAAAAATAACCAATGCGCAGCATTTGTACCAATACTAATCGCAGATAAAATGGCCTTAAAAAACAATTACTTATTGCTTGAGAAGCAAAGATTACGATCTCGCCAATTTTAGCAATTTGCTGACGAGAATATTTGCCAAGATTGCTAACAAAATTAAAAATAATTATTTTTGGTAAATTAAGCACAGGATTTAAATTTAATTTAAAAAAACACTTAGTAAATTTTTATTTCAAAATTAGATTATAGCAAGTTAAAATCAATAAAAACAATTAATTATGTATATTAAAAAAAATAAAATTTTAGACAAATATTAAAATTTTACGATGCTTTTTTCACTAAAGAAAATAATTTTAATTCTAGTAATACCGCTACTTCTAATTGGCTCTTCTTGTAAAGATACTTATACTAGAAAATTATGGGGTGATAATTTTTATAGCGAAGCATTTTATTATTTTCTAATTAGCAAGGATGGGCAATTTGTAGTATTTTTAAATGATGAATTTCACTATGTTTTCAATGATGATTCAGGTCTAATTAAAAAGCTCTTATTATGGAAAAATAGTAAAAAATTATATGTCGATACTGACGAAACTATTTTAAAAATATTTCCAAATAATAGCGTTTCAGGTAAAGTGGCAATTTATATTGACAAGGATAATATTAATTTCTCTGACTTAAAAATCCTTAAATCACTTGGCTTTATAGATAATAAAGAAAAATTTACAACAGAATTTAAAGTTTATGGTCAACGCTACCAGGCTAAAACCGATGTAACTGCTTATACGCCAAGATTAAGTTCGCCTTATAATGTTCGTATTTATTTTGATTTAACTAATGGACAAAAAATTGCTAAAGCAAGTTTAAGTCCACTTACTCTAGTTGTTGATGCCATTATGATTTCAGGAAAAATTCTCAGCTTTCCATTTGCAAATTAAAATCTTATTGACAATTTTTTTTCAACAATTAATTTTTGCCCTTAATTTTTAACATCCAACAAGTGCATTTAAAAGCAATTAAATATCAACAACTAATATCTAAAATTAACAATTTATATTTTTTTATAAATAAAATTAATTTTGACAGAAAATCCAAAGTTTTTAACTTTGCTTTATTGATGTTCGTGGCTTTTTTTATCATTTGTCAAAGCCTTGCTATATCCCATCTAAGCTCACATAGCTACCAAAATAATTACAAAAAAAATCAGAATTTTTCTGCTAATGAAATTTCATCATTAGATGAGGAAATTGTCCAAATTAACAAAGATGATTTTATTAATTGTAATTTATGTTTTTTTGCAAATTTCCAGAAAAAAATAAATAATTCTGCGCTTATTTTTATAGCGATTATTTTAGTAAATTTAATTTTTGAAATAAAATTAAAATTATTTAACTTTCCTTCTAAAACTTCCTCCTCACCCAGTCGCGCTCCCCCCTTCTTTGCTTAGATTCACAAAATTTATTTTTAATTCACGGTTATTTTAGAACCAGTTTTATAAAAATAAATTTTAAATTCTGGTAATTTTTTTTCAAATTTACCTATTTTAAGCAATTAAATTTCCAATCCATATGCGTTTTATTAGCAATATTTTTTTTAAAATTAACGCCTTTTTTATTATTCTAATTCTAGGATCAAATTCAGTATTTGCTGAAACTCTTAATTATGAAATCACTGCCGAAAAACTTAATCAATCACGCAATAATCTTTCACCAAAAACTCAAAGCAGTTCTTACAATTTCAACGAAGAAGCTTTACAAAATTTACCACTTGGTGAAGCAACTTCAATTAATCAAGTTTTAGCAAGAGCTCCGGGCGTTACTAGCGATAGCTTTGGTCAAATTCATGTTCGTAATGATCACAGCAATATTCAATATCGCATTAATGACGTAATAATTCCCGAAGGTATTTCTGGTTTTGGGCAGGTTTTGGATGTGCGCTTTGCAGATTCAATAAATTTATTAACAGGATCGCTTCCTGCACAATATGGTTATCGAACTGCTGGAGTTGTTGAAATCAAAACTAAAGATCAGGTAAAGAATTCTAAACTTGAAAAAGGTGGATATTCAGAATTGCTTCTTGGAACCAATAATGATCTGGGAGTTAATCAACAATTAAGCGGTAATTTCAAAAATTTAAATTATTTTTTAAGCGCATCTTATTTACAAAATAATCGCGGTATTGAAACGCCTACTAGCGCAAGGAATTCCAAACATAACGATACCAAGCAAGATAAGGTTTTTGGCTATTTTTCTAAATTATTAAACCAAAAAAATCGCTTATCTTTCGTGATTGCGAATGCTACAAATCATTATCAAATTCCAACTATTGCTAATCAAGAACCGCAACATCAAATTGCAGAAATTCAGCAAATTAATTCACGCGATATTAACGATAATCAAAAGGAAGCTAATCGTTTTGCAATTTTATCTTTACAAGGTTTTAATGATTTAGGCATAGATTATCAATTATCGAGTTTTGTTCGTCATAGCCAATTAGATTTTCGTGGAGATAAAGTTGGTGGATTGACATTTAATGGAATCTCATCAAATCTTGATCGCCAGAGTATTGCCTATGGATTGCAAGGTGATTTTAGTAAAAGTTTAAATGCTAAAAATATTGCAAGATTCGGATATTATTTTAGTGATTCACGACTTAATAATTCTAGTAATAATCTTACTTTTGCAACCAATGATGATGGCGAAAAAACCGGAGATATTTTACGAATTAATAACAATAAAACTAACAATACTAGACTATACAGCATATACGCTCAGGACGAATATAAAGCTAATAAAAAATTATCATTTAATTTGGGATTACGTTTCGATCAAGCGCAAGGAATTGTTAATGAAAAACAACTCAGCCCAAGATTAACCTCACTTTACTTGATTAATTCGCGAACAAAAATTCATGGGGGATTTGCACGCTATTTTACAGCTCCAAAAGCTGAATTGGCTGATAATCGTAATCCACAAATTTTTGCAAATACCACTAATCAAGGTGAAAATATGAATAGCTCTACGCTTAGATCAGAGCGAAGCAATTTTTTTGATTTAGGATTAAGTCATAAATTAAATAAGTCTTTAAACCTAGGTATTGAAGGTTATTATAAGGATGTAAAAAATATGCTTGATGAAGGACAATTTGGAAATGCATTAATTTTTTCACAATATAATTTTAAAAAAGCTAAAATTTATGGCTTAGAAATTACCGCTGATTATAAAAAAGATAATTTCTCAGCATATAGCAATCTTGCATATCAAAAGGCTCGCGCACATAAAATAATTTCAGGTCAATATTTACTAGAAAATAATGAAATTGATTTTATTTCAAAAAATTATGTCCATCTTGATCATGAACAAAAGATAACAGCTTCTGCTGGAGTTTCTTATAAAATAAATAAGAATCTTTTTGGAAGTGATATGCTTTTTGGCAGTGGAATGCGTCGCGGTGAAGCTTCAACGCTAAGTATGCCTGCCTATACAATATTTAATATTTTTGCAAGTCGTGAAATTAATAAAATTAATTTTCGCTTTGCTGTAAATAATATTTTTGATCGAACTTATCGCTTGCATGATGGAACTGGTATTGGCATGAATGCTTCACAATATGGACTTCGTCGAACTTTTTACCTAATTATCAGTAAAAATTTTTAGTTTAACAATAAAATTAAAATCGTAAAATTTAAAATAAAATTAACTAATTGAGAAAAATAATTTAAAATATACCTACAATGCTTAACTTAATTCAAGCAGGTGGAATCACGATGATTCCCCTTTCCATTCTTGCAATAATTGCCTTGGCAATCACTTTTGATAAAATATTTTTTTACCAGAAATTAGTTAGAATTCCACTAGAATTAACTGATATAATTGAAAAATATAAATTTGATTGGCAATTGTTAAAAGATAATTTAGAAAAACTAGCTAGCGAAAACTGCTATCGGAAATTTTTTTCAACAATTCTAGAGGCTCAAATGCAAAACGAAAAAATTCCCATTTGGTGGATAGAATCTAGAGCTGGCGATGAAGCTAAAATTATTGAAAAAAAACTTAATAGTAATTTGTGGATTTTGGAAACCATAATTACCACCTCTCCTTTACTTGGACTTATTGGAACAATTATTGGCATGATGTCTTCCTTTAAAATTATTGGCATTGATAATATTGCCAATGCCCGGGGAATTACAGCTGGTGTTGCAGAAAGTTTGATTGCCACAGGTTTTGGTTTGCTAATCGCAATTATCGCTCTTTTTGCATTTAATTATTTTTCTGCACAACAATCCCAAACTATTGACGAGATGGAGAGATTAGCAACTAAACTAATTGATCACATTAAAATTGATCGTAATCACAAGGATTAATCATGAAAATTAAAAGATTAAGAGCTAATAAAAAAGCTAAAATTGAAATCATCCCTATGATCGACGTGATGTTTTTTTTATTAGTTACTTTTATTATTTCATCATTATCAATGAAGGTTTACCAAGGGATTGGTGTTAATTTAAGTAAAGGTAAAAGTGAAAAAATTTCACAAGAAAAAACCATAATAGTTACTATAACTAAAGATAACTTAATTTATGTTAATAAAAACCCCTTAGATTTAACAAATCTTGGTGATGAGGTAAAGAAGCTTTTAAATGATGAAGAAAAAATAATTTTACTTGCTTGCGATGAGGATTCCAAGCAAGGCATAGTAACTCAGGCAATGCTAGAAATTAAAAGAGCTGGTGGCAATCATTTTTCAATTATTACTAAACCCTAAAATGTATCGTCCTTTTTTAAGTTACAGTTTAGCGCTATTGGTTTACTTTTGTTTTGTTTTATATAGTTTGAATTTTAAAAAAAATCAAATTCATCAACCACAAATTTCATTACAAATTGATGCACAAATAGGCGATAAAAGACAGCAAAATAATTTTCATCAATATGAATCTTCAAAAAAAATATCTAAGAATTCTACAACTAATTTACACAGCAAAAATCATGTTGAAAGTGATGAAAATTTTAATAAAAATAAAAATCAAATTCTCGATAAAGAAACTAATAAAAATATTAACACTAATAGCAAACCACTTTATCAACCATTACCAGAGATTCCTGATGAATTACGTTATGAAGCTATGCGAAGCAATGCTTTAGCAAAATTTTATATCGATAATAATGGCCTAGTTACAAAAGTTGAACTTCTTAAACCCAGCAACTCGATAAAGTTAGATTATCTACTTTTAAAAAGCCTAAGACAATGGCAATTTCCTCCAAATAATCACCCATCAACTCAAGAAATAAATATAAATTTTGAAGTTAAATAATTGTAAAAAAATTATTTAACTTTGTTTTTTTTCAAAAAAATAAAATTAAGAAAATTTAAGAAAATGAACAATCCCAAACAATAAATAAAATTCCACTTCGCCATTGAAAATCCTAGTAAAAAAAATTCCGGTTCATCGCATTTAGATTGTTTAGCCTTTAAAATAATTTCACGCAATTGATCAATATCTTGAATTGCCGATAAATCCTGCGCAAAACATCCGCTATATCCTTTAAAATATTTTAACTCAACTCCGCTATGATAAAATGCAATTATTGCGTTGAAAAATAACATCACCAAACAAAATAAAAAAATTATTTTAGCAATTTTTATTTTACGATATGTCATCAGGCCAATTGTGCTAAAAAAAACAATGATAAAAAAAGGAATGCGTTGATAAAGGCATAAAATGCAAGGCTGATAACCAAAAATATATTGGGAAATATACGCCAAACATAAGGCTAGAGAAGAGCTTATAAGCAATATACTTAAAACCAAAAATAAGAAATTTTTCTGGTCGTAAAATTTTTGCAATATTTTATTCATAAAAATTGCTGAGAATTTTTTTTGCCAAATCTTTACGCAATTCTACAGCTGGTTGGTCAAAAGGATTGATATTTTTTGCATAAGCAATTGTCATTATTTCCAAAAACATCTGCATCATCAACGCTCCCAAGCTTTCTTCGTTAATTTCGTTAATTTCAAAATTACGAATCGGTAATTTTTTTTGCCTTAAAACTTCAATGGTTGTATTTTTTTCTATCTCTAAAATTTGTGATAAATTTTTTCTTCCAAACAAAGTTTGGCATTTATCTAAATCATTAATTGCAAAATCTTTTTGATTTGTTTTATTGCTTATAAAAGTAAAAAACTTATCACTTTTTCCTTCCAAATAAAGTTGTAATTGACTATGCTGGTCAACTGTTCCCATTGAATTTATTGGTGTTGAACCATAGCCATTTTTGCCCAAAGATTCCGCTAAAAGTTGACGATACCAATCAGTAAAGTTTTTTAAAATATCAGCATAGGGCATAAAAACATTGTTGTAAAAACCGCGATTGTAAAGCTCAAGCTGAATAGCGCAAGCATCGGCAATTTGTGAATTATTAACAAAATCTTCAATAGCTTTTTTGGCTCCAAGACGAAATTTTTTAATATCTAAATCGGCAATTAATGCTGGTAAAATTCCCACCACTGAAAACACCGAATATCTCCCACCGATATTGGCTGGATGAGGAATAATTTCCGCAGAAATTTTTTGAGCAATTTTAGCAAGAGAACTTTGGGAATTTGCGGTGATAAATAAAAATCTTGATGAAAAATCTTCATTATTTAAATTAATTTTTCGTAATTTATCAATGATAACTAGGCTTTGGCAAATAGTTTCAACAGTCTCTCCTGACTTACTTATTACCAAAAAAAAGCATTGCGCAAGATTTATTTTATATAAAATATTATCGATAGTTTGCGAATCAATTGACTCAAGAAATTCAATTTTACATTGCGGATTTAAGGCGCAAATTGTTTTGGCTCCTAAACTAGAACCGCCAACGCCCAAAAGCAAAACCTGGGAATATTTTTTAATTTTTTGTGCTATATTTTCAAAAATCTTATCATCATCATGATCATCTATTATCGTTAAAACAGGATTTGATTTTGCAAGAATTTCTTGACGCAATTTATTTTTTGCTTTATTTGTAACCGCAATAAAATTAGGACTAACATCATTAATGTTAATATTTAAAAACCCTTGGCAATAAAGATCTTGAAGCATTTTGTTATTAAAATTAAAAATTAAAAATTTGTTTTTCAAATGTAATTTTATAATCAAAAATTTTCAAGCTTTTAATTTTAAAACAGATTCCATTTCTACATTTTAAATTATGCTTTTAATACATGTCATAATCAAATCTTTTCATCCCCAGTAATTTCTACAACCTCATAAAGTCTTCAGGCTCTTGTTTATTCCTTTATTTTGAACAGGTTTATATAATAAAAGTTTATATAATAAAAAACGCCTCAAAATAATTTAATTTTAACAATTAATTGAGTCAGGTCAGTGATATATTTATAGAAATAAATCCATCCTTCTTAGCAAGTTTTATCATAATTTTAGATGATAACCTTAAAATTATTAAGAGGTTTATTGTATTATAATTGAACTTAAGATATTATTTTGTGTTATCTTATATTTTTATTAACAACTTAAAAAAGCAATTCTAAAAGAATTAATATTAATTTAAGTTTTATATAAACATGACAAAGGCAACACAACGTTCTAATTTATTAAGCCCGTCAATTCCAGATCAAAGCGGATATAGTTCAGAAGATGAGGTCAAGCAAGATCGAAGTTGCATTCCTATTGGCCTAAGAAGCTGTCTTTATGGAAGAAAAACCAGCAAGAAAATAATACCTGGCGATAGAAACTCGACTGCTAATGCTGATAATGGTTCACTTAATAAAGCATTGCAAGCAAGTCTTGTCTTTCAAGAGAATAGTGGGAACTCGCCTGATATTAGCGCATCATCTTCAGCACCAGTTCATGCTTTTGAAGATCCTAGGAACTCGCCTGATATTCGCCCAGAATCTTCAATTGATCAAGGTCATGAATCATCTACTGAAGTCGAAGATTTAGTTTTTTCAGATGCACGAAAAATTTGGTTATTTGATTATATTGTTAATCAAAGAAACCTTAGAGATCTTGAAATAAATAGTCGATCACCATCTCCTTCAATCGAAGAAGATTTGACGTATGAACAAAAAATTAGAGCATTTGATTTTATGGCATCTTCAAGTCAAAATAATATGGATGAAAATGGACTAAAAAGATATTTAAATTTAGGGGATTTTTCTGACGATCAATTACCAATTGATCTCAGAAGCCAAGATCGCAATTCGAGTGGCTCTGAAGCGTCACGTCCAATGTCTTTTTTCAAAACTAAACAACCTGAAGAGGAATTTGAAACTATTCCTGCAAGGCCGAGCTCTCAAATTACTCGACCAACCTTACCACCAGTTACGCTTGCTCAGGTATTTAATCTTCCAGCCGAAGACCCAGATTTTCCAAATGATTTAAAAATTAAGGCATTTAAGTACATAAATGAAGTAGCTAAACTTGGATTTAGTAATCTTGATGAAGTTGGAAAATTACGAAGATTCGATGCCGCAACTAATGTAATCAAGACTAATATAAAAATGATAGGGGCAGCAGAGACATTTGCGGAAATGGTATTTACTAGTAGCTTAGGTAATTCTTCTGCACTTAATGATGAAGAAAAAATTAAATTATTTGATTATTTTAATGAGATACTCAAATTTAAGATAACCGATACACCTAAAGCAAGAATCGATAAACTTCAAAGGCTAATGAAAACAATCTATTCAAATAAAAGAATAATTCGTGAAAAATTGGATAGAAGAATTGCTAAAGAAGTTGGAATGCCAACAAATGGGTCTCGTCAACAATAAACAATTAAAATCACTTTATATTTCTTATAAATTCTAGATCAGATAATTTCAAATTAATTTGATATAACAATATTTTGACTTTACTAATTTGATTTTATTGTTAAAATTCAAAAACAAATTTTATTAAATTTTTTTCTTTCAACACTTTAAAAATTTATTAAATTAGATTGGCTAGGTAGCAAAGTGGTAATGCAGAAGCCTGCAAAGCTTCTATGCGCCGGTTCGATTCCGGCCCTGGCCTCCAATTTTTGGTATTTAATTGCAGTTTTTCATCACTTTTATTTCCTGAAGATTTCTCAACTTTACTTTACTTCCTAAAGATTTCTTAGGATTAATTTATTTCCTAAAGATTTTTCAATTAATAGTTTTTCTTGTTAGTTTTTCTTGTTAATTTGAAAATTAATTAAGCAACTTTTATTGCATATTTTTTACTTAAATATCCTTCGACAGCCTTACGCTCTTCTGTATTCAAAGCTCGAGAATAAATAATAACTTCAGCAATATAGCCATTGAAAAAATACGCAGGAGCGGTACTGAATTTACATCCAACTCGCAAGGAATCTAAAATAAAGCTTGTTGCAATTCCATATCCCGAGCCCGGAACTCCATTCAAATAAATTAAATTTCCAGTACCCGAAAAAACCGTATCAAGAATGTATGGAGATCCATTGCCTTGATGAGTAACTCCATTAGTAAACCATTGTAGGCTAGTTCCTGAAATAAAAGAAGTTCCAAAATCTGCAAATGCCACAACCGATCCGCTATTTGTATCATCAGTTTGACCCGCGGCTAATCCAGCAAGCGAAACCTGAAAGGATCCGCCATAGGCCACTCTCTGTCCAACAATAAATGCCGTTAATCCTTTGCCAGAAATTCCAACCGAAGATGCCAACATGTGATCATCAACTCCGTCAAATTTTAACGCCGGTAAATTATTGATTATTCCTTCGCTAAATTTTGGCTGATTGGCAAGGGTTGCTTGTTTAAAATCATATTTAAATGACGATTGAATATTATTGTCAAACCAAGTCGTAATTGGAGTTCCATCGGATTCTTCGCTATCGATAAAACTTTTTTCTAAACTAGATTCATACCAAACTGAAAGATCTTTTATTGATGGAACGGGCGAACTTTGTGTTAAATTTTGAGCAGTGGTAATTTTCATTCTTTTGATTAATCGCGAAGAAGATGTAACTCCCGCAACTAGAATCCCAACGATTAGAATCACAATTGATAATTCGATTAATGAGAAGGCATTTTTTAATTTACGATAATTTTTCATTTTATAAATTTAATTAATAATTTACGGTAATTTTAAAACTACTTTGGTAATAAAGTGTTTATAACAATTTTTTAATAATATCCTGAATTTAAAATTTAATCGAAAATAACTTAATTTGTTTAGATAAACAAGATGTTCTAGCTATTTACAATATAGATCAAGCGTTTGAATTTAAAGGCGAGTATACGTAAATCCTTGTTAATCTGGATGAGCAAATATAAGACCTGCAAATTCAATTTTATAATTTAAAAATGGAATTGGTTTGAGTTGCAACAAAAAAACTTTTAGTCTAAATTATTTCTATTTTGCATAACAAAAAGAAACACTTAGTTATCGCAATCATTATCAATTATATAGCAAGTTTAATTTACTATAAACTAACTATTCATGGATTTAAAGAAATCTTCATTAGTTTTACTATTTTGTATTTTTTCTAATAAAAATTCCATAGCTTCAACAGGATTCATCGGATTGACAATTCTTCTTAACATCCAAATTTTTGCTAAAGTTGCACGGTCAGTAAGTAATTCTTCCTTACGCGTTCCTGATTTGGTAATATCAATAGCTGGGAAAATTCTTTTATCAGATATTTTGCGATCAAGGACAATTTCAGCATTACCCGTTCCTTTAAATTCTTCAAAAATTACTTCATCCATACGAGAACCCGTGTCAACTAAAGCAGTAGCAATTATTGTCAGCGAACCACCCTCTTCAATATTTCGCGCAGAACCAAAAAATCTTTTTGGCTTTTGTAATGCATTTGAATCTACACCACCAGTAAGAACCTTTCCTGATGAAGGAATTACCGTGTTATATGCTCGAGCCAAGCGGGTAATATTATCAAGGAGAATTACTACATCTTTTTTAGCTTCAACTAATCTACGCGCTTTTTCAATGACCATTTCAGCCAATTGCACATGTCGAGATGCTGGTTCGTCAAATGTTGAACTAACCACCTCGCCTTTAACGCTTCGAATCATATCAGTAACTTCTTCTGGACGCTCATCAATTAGCAATACCAATAAAATAATTTCAGGATGATTTGCGGTAATGGCTCGCGCAATATTTTGCATTAATGAAGTTTTACCAGTGCGCGGAGGAGCAACTATTAAAGCGCGTTGCCCTTTTCCAAGCGGAGCAATCATATCAATAATTCTAGTGCTATTATCGCTTCCACCTCTATCTTCTTCAAGATTAAGTTTTTTCTGCGGATAAAGCGCTGTTAAATCATCAAATAAAACGCGATTACGTATTTTTTCAGGGGAATCAAGATTTACTTCGTTAACCCGAAGAAGAGCAAAATATCTTTCACCTTTTTTAGGTGCACGAATTTGACCTTTTACAGTATCGCCAGTTCTTAATGCAAAGCGCTTAATTTGACTAGGAGAAACATAAATATCATCTGAGCCTGGAAAATAATTAGTTTCAGGAGCGCGAAGAAAACCAAAGCCGTCTTCCAAAACTTCCAAAACACCTTCACCAATTATAACATTTTCTGGATTTTGATCGGAGAAATTTTTTAGGATGTGATAAATAATATCTTGACGACCATAGTCGCTAATAATATCCAATCCATATTCCTTACCAATTTCAATCAACGCTTCAGCTGATTTTGATTTTAAAAATTTTAATTCCAAAGTTTTGCCAGTAAAATTTGATTTTTTTTCTAAACGAAGCTCATCATCTTCATCTTCATTATATTGAGAATTATTAGAGTTGTTGGATTGCGCTTGATTGCTTGCATTAGTTGAGCTCGAATAATTATTTTGTTGAGCCGCAGGGCCACTTCCGCGACTTATTAAATTACCGCGATTTAATCTAGCTAGATCAGTTCGTGAATTATCTCGATCGCGACTATTTTCAGTATTTTTAATATCGTTATTTTTATTGTTTACAAGTTTATTATCAACATTTGATTGCGGATCTTGAGGAGAATTTGTTGCCACTAAATTATCATCGCTTAAGCCAGTGGAATCTTTATTTTCTTCACTTTCGTGATGCTTCTTGCGATGATTTTTTTCTGCTTTTTGCTCAGGCGCTGAATTGGAAGAATTGAATCGTAATGTAAGAGTATTGGAAGACATTATGTTAAAGTTTTGTTAAAGTTATAAAGAAAGGAATTTATTATTTTGTTTTAAATGAAATAAATTTATGAATAAAAATGTAAGTAAAATTGATGTCAATTTAGTTTTAAGTTAAAATAGTTATAAATATTAAGTTTTAATTTAAATTACTTTTTTTAATAAAAGTAGTTAGTAAATGTTATTAGTTAATTTTAATTTAAACTTAAATTTATCAACTAGTTAAATTAGATAAGTTATAACAATTTAATTTGTAAAAAATGCAATTGAATTTTTCAATCTATCCCTTATGAACCTAGATTTAATAAGCTTAAAACGACTTTTCTTTGAATTCAAATTCCTTAGTTAAAATCAAAAAAGATAAGTAAGGTCTTAAAAACTAATTCAATAATTTTTTTACCAATAGTAATCAATAATTTGGTTGTGAATTTAATCTAAAATAGCAGTAAAAAATAATATCAACAAGCTTAAATTTAGATTTTTTGAAATTAAATTAGTTTAAAACTCGTTTAATTCATAAACGATCTAGTACGTAGTAATATAATCAAGGTTACAATTTTCGTAAATTTTATTCTAATAGTCAAGAAGCAAAATTTGTAAAAAAATCTCTGATCATATAAAACACTTCAAAACCAAGAAATACAGTAGAAATCGAAACAAATATCCCCATTATTCCAACCGCTATCCCAAGAATCATAATTAAACCATCTTTACCCATCAAGCCAAAGGAGGTAATTAGAATGCCCAACCCAGGAATAAAATTTGATAATGGCAGAGGCACTAAAATAAAACTCGAAAAAGCTAAAAGAAAAAACCCCACAACTCTTTCCGCAATAACGTTGTTCATTAGCGATAAGCGTGGCTTTAAAATTCTTTCAACCTTACGCAAGTAAGGGCTTGATCTCTGGATCATTGTTGCCAAAACCGATCTTTTTACCTCTTTTTTTGCAAGCCAAGTTGGAAGCTTTGGCGCACTCATTCCAATCACCATTTGTGCTGAAAATACCACCAATGGTAAAGAAATAATACTTGGGAATGGCGGAGGCAATGGAATAATAATTCCTAATGAAAAAATCATCAATGCCAAACCAAAACCAATTGCTTCCATCGAGTTAATAATGTCCCCGACAGATACCTTATCAGCCGTGGATCTATTAACTAGATCTTCAAGAATTTGCGTTGTTATGATTTTTTTTTGGTCCACTATTAAAAAATATTTTAGTTTAATTTATATTCATTGTTAACAGCTATTCAAATTATTGCCTTAAAATGATAAAAAATTATTCCTTGGGAGGACTTATTTCTTTTTCATCTTTTATTAAAGATTCGCCTTTTAGCTTATCTTCTTCCTTTAAACCTTTCTTTAAACCCCTTATTCCCTTGCCTATTTCTCCCATAACTTGCGGTAATTTTCCGGCACCAAATAGCACGAAAACAATAACGAGTATTAACAGTAACTCACCAATTCCAATAGACATAAAGAAAAAATTTAAATTTTATTAATAATTTTCAAATATTGTCAAAAAACAATAAGTGTTAATTGCTATTGATTACTTTGATAATATTAATTTTTTAAATCTAAAATTATCATTAACTCAGAGTATTCTCTAGCGCTAAGACCACTATCTGCTTGAGATATCTTTTCGCCTCTTAATAATTTTTTTATTATCAAAAGTGCTGGTCCTGAAAAGTTTTTACCTGATTGATTATTTTTAACAAAAGCATCGTAACAATTAGGCACCCATTTTTTAACCAAATCAAGCATTATTTGCGCATAAACACGGATTTCATATTGAGCGTGTTTATCTACTCGCAGATTCAAAAAATGCAAAAGATTATGTAAATCAATTTTCCAATACCATTGCGTATAACAATTTAGCGGAAGATTCATTCTTGCTAATTCTCGCGCAAGCCCTTCCTTGTCTTCATTAACGATATTTCCAGAGCTATCTTGATTAATCATTTCAAGATAATCTTTATAGGCCTTAGAACTATCTTCTTTAAGAAGCTCAAGAACTCGTTTTTGCTCATTAGCATTTAGAACTTTATCTTCATCGCGACCTTGGTGATTAATGGTTGATTGCGCCGATAAATGTTGAGCTTGTGGAATATAAAATTCATCCTCTACAATCGAGTAACGCGCTGAATACTCATTTACCGAAGCTGTGCGATGCCTAATCCATTGACGCGCAACAAAAATTGGTAATTTTATATGAAATTTTATTTCACACATTTCAAAGGGTGTTGTGTGCCGATGTGCCATTAAATAATTAATTAATGCTTTATCAGCATTGACTTTTTTAGTTCCAGAACCATATGATACTCGCGCAGCTTGAACTACTGAATCGTCGTTACCCATATAGTCAATAACACGAACAAAGCCATGGTCAAGTGCGGTAAATGGCTGATATAAAACTTTTTCCAATTCATTTGAAACAGGACGAATAGTTTGATTACTTAGAGCTCTAAGCTCTGCAATTTCAGCAAGCTGTTCTTTTTTAATAACCATTTTGAAATTAATAATGTTTGACAAATATTTTTAATTAATAAACTAAATTGTTTTTTAGATTTTACAAACTAATTTTTAAAAAAATTTAAATTATGAGCGTTAATTTTATTAGACAACAACTTCCAACAATTCCTCAGAATAGCGGAGTATACAAATTTATCGCCCAAGATAATGAAGTGCTCTATGTTGGTAAAGCTAAAAATTTAAAAAAAAGAATTGCAAATTACGCTAATGCCAATGGGCTTTGCGCAAGAATAATGCGCATGGTTAATATTGCCAAAAATATTGAGATCATCCAAACTGAAACTGAACTGGAAGCTCTTTTACTCGAGCATAATCTTATAAAAAAATTCTCTCCGCGTTTTAATATTTTACTCAAAGATGATAAAACCTTCCCACACATACTTTTGAGCGATCATGAATATTCACAAATTAGCAAGTATCGCGGAAATAAAACTAATAATGGTCAATATTTTGGGCCATTTGTTCACGCTTTTGATGCCAATAGAACTATCGACGCTTTACGCAAAAGTTTTTTATTAAGAAATTGCAGCGATTCAGAATTTAAATCACGAAAAAAACCTTGCCTTGAATATCAAATAAAAAAATGTTCAGCTCCCTGCACTGGATTAATTTCTAAAACAGAATATGATATTTCTGTCAAAAATACAATTGCCGTTTTAAGTGGAAAATCTCAGGAGGTTCAACAACAATTATATCGTGAAATGATGCAGTATAGTGTTTCACAACAATATGAAAAAGCCATGATAATTCGCGATCGAATTAAGGCTTTAAATTTTGTACAAACTAAACAAAATATTAGTATTTTAGAAATTAAAGATTTTGATGCAATATGTGCGGTAAGCCTTAATAATCGGGCATGTATTTACATAACTTTTTATCGCGGAGGTCAAAATTATGGTGCTAAACCATATTTTTTTGAAATTGACGATTCGCAAAATATTGAAAAAATTTTAGATAATTTTATTGGCCAATTTTATCTTACTCAGACTCCTTCATCATTGATATATTTAAATCAAGATCTTGAAGATAGAAAATTATTAAGTGAATTTCTTAGCAATTTAAAAGGCAAAAAAGTTGAAATTAATATTCCTAAAAAAGGCGAAAAATTTTTACTTATCAAGGATCATGAAAAATTGGCCTTACAAAATCTTCAACAAAAAATTTCACAAAATCTTAACAATAAACAATTTCATTTAGAATTAAAAAAAATTTTCGAATTAAATAAAATTCCTCAAAAAATTGAAGTTTATGATAATAGTCATACCAGCGGACAAAATGCCATTGGAGCCATGATTTCAGCTGGATTAGATGGTTTTATAAAAAGCGGATATCGTAAGTTTAATATCAAAAATAAAAATGATTTAACCAATGAAAAAACTTACCTCATCAAAGATGGTAAAGACGATACTTCTATGCTTGAACAAGTTCTTCTCCGAAGATTTTCAAAATTAAAATCCGCGGATTTTCCTGATTTAATAATTATTGATGGGGGTAAAGGGCAGTTAAGTTCAGCTCAGAAAATTTTCAGTGAATTAAAAATTGAGATTCCTTTTATCTGCATGTCCAAAGGAAAAGATCGCAATGCTGGTCAAGAATATTTTCATCAAATAAATAAAGAATCTTTTACTCTTGATAAAAATTCAGCAATTATGCATTACCTTCAGAGACTAAGAGATGAAGCCCATCGATTTGCAATAATTACTCATCGAAAAAAGCGTCAAAAGAATTTTATAATATAATATTTAAGAATATTGCACTCTCTTTAAAAGTGATATTGCGTCTCTTCTAGGGTTTTTATTTAAAGATTCCAAATTAAACAAAAAGATTTTTAGACAAAGGGATGAAGCGGAATTTATAATTCCCAATCGATCTATTTTAATTGAAAATTGCGCAGTGAAAATTTCATAGTAAAAATTCCATAGTGAAAATTCCATAATATCATTTCCAATTCTAGATCAGATATTTCAATTTGAAGGCTAAGCTTATAAAAACCTGGTTATCTAGTTATGCAAAAATGGAAGCTGAAATTTAAATGCATTATTTAAAAGTAGAATTGGTATAATTCAAAAATTGTTCACGAATAATCCTTTCTTCTAATGAATGATTTGGATCAAAAAGTATTTTAAATAGAATATTTTTTTCTTGGTAAATTTCTACACTTACAACATCTCGAACTTCACGAGAATCGGCTGTGGCACTGATTGGTCGCTGTTGATGATCTAGAATTTTAAATTTTACTTTACTATCCGAAGGAAGTAATGCACCATTCCATTTTCGTGGACGAAAAGGGCTAATTGGCGTAAGGGCCATTAACTCTGCGCCAAATGGAATAATTGGTCCACCTGCCGATAAATTATAAGCGGTACTTCCCGCAGGAGTTGCAACCATAACTCCGTCAGCACTAAGACATGACAGCCTTTCTTGATTATTAATCTCAATGCCAATTTTACATGCTTGATTTGATTGCCTTAATAACGCAACTTCATTGATAGCAATAAAACTATGTTTTTTTTCATTACAATCAATGGCAATCATGCGAAGGGGATGAATATTGGCAATATTGGCTTTAGATATATTTTCAGGAATCAATCCATTATCAAAGCTATTCATTAAAAATCCTACCGTTCCGCAATTTATCCCATAAATTGCAATTGGAAAATGTTCGAAAGCATGAAGAACGCGAAGCATTAAACCATCGCCACCAATTGCAATAATTAAATCAACATTATCATCACAACATTGTTTTATGGAATTTTTATTCTCAATTTCAAGATCAAAAAAATTAAATTTTTTAATTAAATCTTGCTTGATAATCAAGGCATTGGAATTATTTAAGGCTGAAATTATTGCAATTTTTTTAAACATATTTTAACGACGATTTATTTCGTAAAGTGCGATAGCGGTTGCTACCGAAACATTGAGACTCTCAACCTCGCTATTAGTTTCAACCTTCAATAAAAAATCGCAATTCTTTTTTACCAATTGTCTAATACCCTCTCCTTCAGATCCAACTACTAATACGATATTTTTAAATTCTTTGATTTTATCAAAAGTTGTTGACGCATGAGAATCAAGACCAAAGGACCAATAACCAATTTTTTTTAGTTTATCAAGGAGATTGTTAAAATTTCCAGCAACAACCAAATCAAGGAACTCTATATTTCCTGCCGAAGCTTTTACAATCGTAGTATTTTCTACCACAGAATTATGTTCGCAAAAAATTATTTTTTTAAAACCAAAAGCACTTGCACTGCGCATAATCGCTCCAACATTTTGTGGATCAGAGATTTGATCAAGAAGTAATAAATTTGGCAAATCTTGTAATGATAAATTATTTAATTCCTCTAGAAATGAAAATTGATCTTGAATGCTTAATTTAGAAGCAAATATTGCTATGCCTTGATGAAGCTGATTTAGCCCAACAATTTCTTGAATTGATCTATTGTCAATAATTCTTACTAAATTGCGTAAATTTTCTAATGAATTTTTTTGTAAAAAATTTTCAAGATCATCAATGGTATTTTTAGTAGCAAGAATTTCAAATATTTGTCGACGTTTTCTTTGTAAAGCCATAAAAACTGGATGCTTACCAATTATCCAGATTTTATTGTCATTTTTTACAAAGTTATTAATTGACGATTTTTTTTTAAATGGAATATTTTTTTTAAAATCGTTCTTTTTGTACATAAAATTAAGAATATTATTTTAGGCCTTAGATAATTTTTAAATTTTTTTAAAAACAATTGGTATGTTAATTGACTTTAGAGGTAGGATTATCTATGCGTTGCAAGGGATTATTGATGATGTAAAAATAACTAAAGTAGTTATATTTAAATTAAATAAAATTATATTATAAATTAATTATTTTAAAATATTTATAATTGAATCCGATAACATCTAAAAAATTATAAATTAATTTTTATTTTTAGATTTAGCAGACTTTTTTTCATCTTTTACTTCAGTGGCATGTTCAGTATTTTTTTTATCTAGCTTAGCTTTACTAGAATTTTTATCAGCCGCTTTATTATCTTTATCGTTTAATTTAGATTGAGCTTGTTTATCGCCAACTTTTTTTTCTTGATTATTTTCAGGTAATAATTTTGAAGTATTCTTATTACCAACTAAATTATCCTGAGGATTTGCTGTTTTGCCATTCGATTGCTCATTGGCTGATGAATCCTTAACTTCACTTGTGACATCAGCCTTTGAAGAATCATCAACAGAATTTTTAGATTCAGCATCTTCTTTAACATCTTGCGTTTTTGGTTCTTCAGTTTTATTTTTTTCTTCATTAATTTTTAAAGCCGATTCTTTGTCAAAACTCATTAAGAATTTAACTTCATTGCCACTAGAAAATGATGCGTTTAATTCGTTTATTTTATTTTGAATTAATTGCTCACGAATTTTTTCTTTTGATTCTTCAAATGAAAAAGTTTTAGCGTCGCGTGAATCTATCAATTTAACCAAATGCCATCCCAACTTAGTTTGAATAGGCTGAGTAACTTCGTCTTTTTTTAAGTTAATTAACTCATCGGCAATTTCTTTAGTGATACCATCCTCTAGAATAAATCCAAGATCTCCGCCATTTTGAGCGCTTTGCTGCTCAATGGAATATTTCTTTGCTAGATCCGCAAATTTAGGGGCTTTTTTGCTATTTAGTTCTGACGCTATTTTTACAGCATCTTCTTTACTTTTAAGCAAAATATGAGCGATTTGATATTCTTTTTTTCCAGAAAGGCTATTAGTTATTTCTGCATATTTTTCACTGATTTTTTCTTTAGTGATTTCCTTTTCAATTATTGAATCAATGTAAGCTTGTCGCAATGATTTATCCTGAAAATTTTGAATTTTTTCTTTTAATTTTTTATCTTTATCAAAACCTTCTTTTTTGGCAAGTTTTAATATTTGACGATCTGAATATATTTCTTTTACAATAATTTCAATTACTTCTTTAGGAAGAGTTTCTAGGGAAGGAACTGCAATCAATTGTCTTTCATCTGCAAAAATATTTTGCAATTTTTTCTCAACTTCGGATTTGTAGATTTTTTCTTTGCCAATCTCAGCAACGATTACATCTTCCTGCTCTGATTTAAAGTTAAAAAATTTAATAGCCAAAAAACCAATAGCAAAAATTATTGTTACGATTGCTAAATTTCTTAGCGCTTTTTTTCTTCTTGAAGTATATCTTCTCATATTTTTAAAGTTGAAATTACAAATTTAGGGAAAATTTTTTCATTATTGCAAATGCTATATAACTTAGATTTGCTTGCTTCATTGATTAATTTATTATCAAATTTCTGCAAAAAATTTATTCCCAGTTGATTACCTAAAATTCCACCTAATACCAAAATGCTATCAAGATTAAAATCATTAGCACCTTTGATATCGGTTTCAATTCCATCGCCAATGGCGATAATTTTTTTTCGATCAATTTTTTGAGCGAATTCTTTTTCAAAAAAACTAATTGCTGACTCATAAACCTTGGAATATGGCTTACCAAAATAGATGACTTTGCCACCAATTTTTTCATATTCCTTGGCGATAACCCCAGCACAGGGCATTTTACTGCCATCAATTCTAACAACAACCATATCTGGATTAGCACATATCATTGGCAGATTATATTTCTTTGCCGCTAATATTTGCTCGATTTTTTCATCAATAATTGACGAATCATTATCAAATCCCGTGGTTATTGCAAAATCTGCCTCACTCGCCAATTCAACCAAAGAATAATTTAATGTTTTTATTAAGTCTATATCTTTTTTTGGACCGATATAAAAGTATTTTTTTCCAAAATATCGGTAATCTTCTTTGATATTAGATTCTAAGTAATCATAAGCAGTTTCACCAGAAGTAATTATAAAATCATAATATTGATTAGTTATTAACATTTTTTCAAGAAATTCTTTTACCTTAGATACTCTGCGCGGAGCATTTGATAATAAGCAAACTTTCTTTTTCTTTTCCCTTAATAACTTAAGAGCTTCAATTGCATTTGGGTATAATGATTTTCCGTCATGAATAACACCCCAAATATCAAGAATAAAGAAATCATATTCATCAATGATTTGCGAAACTCCTGATATAAACTGCATAAAAATTAATTAATTTTACTGGGTTACATTTTTAGCAATTTTCAAAACACTTTTGAAAGCGCTTTTAGAATATTTTATTTTAACCATATCACCAATTCTTACCAAAGAATCTTGGTCTTTATTTTCAAGAACAATCCAACAATTTTTTGGATCAATAATTTGCGAAACTTGACCTGAAGAAATAATTCTTCTTTCAATTTCTGATTTACCAGATATAGGATTTTCAACTTCAAATTGACCAATTACTTCAAATTTATCGCCATGTTTAATTCCATCGGTTGAGCCAATATTAATTTTAAAAATTGATTTTTTATCAAGCGATCTTTTTTCAAGAATATAACCTTTTTTTGCAAAAAAGTTTTGCAGGTCAATCGAAGCTTCATCAATTGCATCCTCACCAGCTTTTCTAACCATGCCATCATCTCTTTGAACTCCAGTAACATCGGTTCCACCAATTTTAATTCCACCAAATGTAATGCCCCCATCATTTTGAACATTTTCACTTCTTACATTTTTACCTTTCATTTCTATAGTTTCAACGACTTGTAACGAAGGAAGTTCAAAAATTTTAATATTTCCAGATACATTTGACGTGTAAGTATATTTGGGAGGAATTGTAATTACCTGTCTATCTTTTGGATTTATAAAAGTAGTTCCAGAAGAGTATTTGCTTGCGAAATCGGCGTTGGCAATACCGCCAGAAATTGCGTAATCAGCAATTCTTGGTCCCTTATATGCGCCCGTTTTATTCATTTCTGCAAGTTGTACTTCTTTTTGAAGTTTTACAGCTGATTTACGATCAACAATTTCTGCTAAACGATTTTTAGACAAAATCACCTCAACACTTTTGGCAATAGTATTGCCAAGATCAGCTTGCTTTGCAGACTCAATATTTGCTTCATCAAATTCAAATACAACAACTTTGGGAGCTTTTCCTTCTAAATTTTCTGTAGTTGGCATAAATTCAGTTTGCGAAATAAACTGTTTTTGATATTTATTAAAGTCTTTAATGGTCGGTGCGCAAGAAGCTAGAACTAATGCTAAAATTAAACTTTTAATTTTCATAATTTATGTGATTCAAAATAAAGTTAAATTTATTGCAGTCTTTAAAAGCGTGGCTTTAATTTTTTATTTGTTATTATTATATATCTTATTAATAATACTTTAATTTTGTTAAAATATAATTAATTTCTTTAGATTTAATGGTGGGTCTGGGTGGACTTGAACCACCGACCTCGCACTTATCAGGCGCGCACTCTAACCAACTGAGCTACAGACCCATTAAATCAAATTTTAATAAATTTTGTAAAACTTTTTAAATAATTTCTCAAGCAAATATTTGGAAATTACTAACAAGAACTATTCATTTGATTTAAAATATCTTTAATATTAATAACAATAAAAACCTTGCATTAATTGTCAAGCTTGCCAAGCAATAATGTTCTTAGAGCTTGATATTATTAACTATATCAATAAATACATCGCCAAGTAAATTAGCCTCTAAAATTCCTTTTTTTGATTTATTATTATCGCTTTCAAACCAGATTCCTATAATTTTTTTCTCATCAAAACCTATTAAATAATTGTTTTTTTTATTGGTTGTTGCACCATTGATTAAATAAAAATCCTTTCCTAAATTATCTAGTTTGGTATTACCTTTTTTGATGATTTTACGCCATAATTCTTTCATTGATGATGCAGTTGAATTTTTTATTAATCTACTACCCAATATTGCCTGATGAGCGTATAAAATCTTGCCGTTATTATCAATAATCTCCTTTATTAAGTAGGGATTGGTAACAAAACCATTATTAGCAATCATTGCAAAAAAACCGGTTAAGTCGATTAATGAAAATTTTTGCTCATTTTCTAAATTAATATTTTTAATTCCATATTTTGGAATTGTTTCAATAATTTTCTGTCTTGTAATTTTTTGATATTTTTGCTGAACAAAATATTGTAATGAGTTATGAAAATTATTAACCGCCTTACCTTGATGCTTGTCATAAGTAAACCAATTATCTTTTTTTCCTTTATATAAATCATCAACTTTAATGCCATTTTCTAGAGCACTTAAATAAATAAAATTATCAAAAATAGAGCCGATTTCTTTTGAATTATCTAGTGCAAAATTAAATTGATTTTTACGATAATTATTACCCCCAATCATTGCTTTTATTGCTCCGAAGCGATCTAGTATAATTACTGATAATTGATTTGTTTTTACTTTTTTAGAATTTTTTTTATAAAAATTATTTACAATTATTTCTAATTTATCCTGTAAATTTTCACTCAAAGTTGAGTTTATCATAATTTCTTTAGTGAATAAATTATTTTTATTATTTAAAAGTTTTTCATAATTTTTTAACACAAGATCACTAAAATAAAAACGCGCATAATCCTTGATTTCTATATCGCGATTATCTTTAAAAATTTCTTGATTATTTGGTTCTTGCATAATTTTTAAAATTAATTTTCGACGATCCTGAGCTAATTTTAAATTATTTTTAGGTGAAATTTTTGAGGGAGCTTTTAAAATTCCTGCTAATAATGCCGATTCTTCCAGATTTATGTCGCTAACTTTTTTATTAAAATATTCCTTGCTTGCCTGATCAACGCCATAATTGCCAGATCCAAAATATGCACGATTAAGATAAAAGGTTAAAATTTGTTCTTTAGTAAAATATTGTTCAAGCTGAAATGCTAGGATAATTTCTTGAACTTTTCTTTTAAATGTTTTTTGCGGTTTTAAAAATAATATTTTAGCAAGTTGTTGAGTAATTGTACTACCTCCCTGCACTATTTTATCAGCTTTGTAATTAACTAAATAAGCTCGTATAATCCCATAAAAATCAATGCCTGGATGGCTAAAAAATCTGCGATCCTCTATAAGTATAACAGCCTTCAACAAATGTTGCGGTAATTTATAATAATCAATAAAATTTTCTCCAAAATAACTGCGATTAATCAAACGATTTGAATTGTCATAATTAATGTGGATAATTTCTTGCGACTCTTGCTGTTTTAAAGATGATAATTTTGGTAGATCGTGGCAGTAATAATATAAAACAACACTAAATAAAAAAAGAATTAAAAGCAAAGCAATCGCTTCAGCTTTTAAATAAAATCGCATAAATAATTGAAATTTTTTTAGGAAAAGAAAAATTGATTTTTTCATTGCCTTTAGGCAAAACAATAGCAGAATGTTTAAGGTCTTATTTCGAAGCAATTTTTTTTTAAAGAATGTCTTATTCTATTTTTATAAATAACCAAATATTGAAAACTAGCGATGCTAGTATTTCCATAGCGCAAAGAGGTTTTTTATATGGTGATGGAGTATTTGAAAGTTGTAAAGTTTCGGCAGGTAAAATTATAAATTTTGAAAATCATCTCTGGAGATTAAATCAAGCTTTAAAATAGTTAAAAATCCCCAGCGATACAAAAATTATTGAACAAAATTCACAAATTCTAATTAACAAAAATAATTTCCATGAGGGAATTTTAAGAATTTCTGTTACTCGCGGAATTGGAAGTAACGGTTATTTACCAACAAATAGCTCAGATCGGCTAATAATAATTGAAACTAAAAAAACTATCGCTTCACCTGAGCAAATTAATTTGGGCATTTCATATCGCAATCCTCCAGGTTTCTTTTTTAAATCTAATAGCGCTTTAAGCTATGTATTAACTAGAATTGAAGCTCATGAACAAGGTTTTTTTGATAATATTTTAATTGATGATTTTGGTAATGTTTGTGAAACTTCCAGTGCCAATATTTTTTGGATAAAAAATAAAGAAATCTTTACCAGTAAAGATGAATCAAGAATAGTTCATGGCTGTATTAGAAAAAAAATTTTAGAATTAAAATTACTAAAAGTCCTAAAAAAAGATGCTAAATTAATTGAAATAATTGATTCTGATGAAGTTTTTATAACCAATTCTAATCATACTCTGCTTGGCGTTGATTCAATCAATTATGAAATCAACGATGAAAAATTTAAAAAAATCTTTTCTAAAAATATTGTAAATCTTATTAAGAAAGAATTAGAAAGAGAGTTAAATATTTAAAATATTTTCAATTAAAATTATTTTTTCATGAGATTAAAAAATAAAAATGCTTTTTCATTAATTGAATTATCTTTAGTGATAATCATCGTCTCTATCCTAATAATTGGATCGCTAAACGGCATTGAAATGATAAAAAAAGCTAAATTAGCAACAGCACAAACTTTAACCGAACAATCAATTGTTCGTGAACTTAAAAATTTAATAGCTTGGTATGAAACATCATTATCGATAAGTTTTATTGATTCTGAGCGTGATAATGGTTTAAAAATTAGCACCTGGAAAAATATTAATCCAAATTCATTAAATCCTAATGATGCAACCCAAGCTGCAATCATTAATCGACCAACCTTTCTTGATAATCAATTTAATGATGCGATTCCAGGAGTATTTTTTGATGGTGATGATTTTCTTAATTTCATTGGCGCGGATTTAATAGGAAGTTCTTATAGTATATTTATCGTTGAAAAAAGAACAACAGGTTTAGGTTTTCTTACAATGATCGGAGGCTCGTCAGGATTACCAAATAGTAATTTAATGTTAGCTTATCGAAATTCAACTACGATTACTCAGTCTCATTATTACAATGATATTGATTTTACTGTTCCAGCCTATTCTAGTCCGATTGCCAATATGCATAGTTTTTTATTTAATAATACTTACGGCAAAAAATATTGGTTTAATGGAGGTGATCTTCCTGATAAAGCCGATGCCACACAAACTGCTTCCTTAGTATCATATAGCTCGCCAAGCATTGGTGGTCGTGGCAATTATTTTAAGGGCAATATTGCAGAAATTATTATTTTAAAAAGATCGCTTTTAACTGAAGAGCGTAAGGCAGTTGAAGATTATTTAAGTAAGAAATATAGCATTGCTATTAGGTAAATTAATTTCTGTTTTTAATGATTAAAATTGCATAAATAATTTTAATCATAATTAAAAACATTATAATTAAAGATAATTCAATAAAACTTGGGAACATTTCACGCGAAACTGTTTTATATGCATTTTTAGAGCGCATTGCAGTTAATATTTTGTAAGGCTGATTGTCAATATCCTTAGCAAAAATAACATGGCCATTTAAGTTAAATAATGAAAAACTGTGAACAATTTTGCCAGAATTTTGCCAATTATTTTTTTCATAAAATTCATGATTTTTTCTAAAAAATTCATCACTTGAACTCATGATAATCTTGCCATCTTCACCAAGTATTGCAAATTCAATATTGCGCTCTTTAAGATTACGAAATTTTTGTAAAAAATTATCCAAACGCAAACTTAAAACTATTGAACCAACAAAAACTCCTTGCCTATTATTGACTCCTAATGCCATTGGAATAATTGATTGACCGCTTAATGCACCAATAACTGGGGAGCCAATTTGCAAGCGCATTGGATTTGTTTTATTTTTTTGCAAATAATCGCGCGATGACAAGTTTATTACCCTTGAAACCAAGCCAGCACTACTTGCTACTAAATTATTTTTATTATCTATCCAATAAAACATCGCTCCAGAAATAAAATTATTTCCCAATGAATTGATTACCTTAGTATCTTCATTAAAAGTGGTAAGTGTTTGAAAAATTTTATTATTTATTCTAAAGATATCATCACTTTCAAGCATTTTATTATTTAGATGAATCAATAACATTTCAGAAATATTGGCATAATCCACAAAAACATTTTCAACTTGATTTGCCGAAATACTAACTTCTTCCTCAATGCGTTGAATTAACATTTTGTAACGTACATATGAAAAGTAACTAACAACAATTATAGTTAAAACTAACAGTAAAGCAACGATTTTGGTTAATTTATTAAATCCTAATTTGTATGAAAATCTAGAAAATTTTTTTTCAGATACTTGCTTTTTTTCTATCTCTTTAGGATTTTTTTTGCTTTTTTTCTCAAGCTTATTCGGAATTTTTTTTTCTTTGGTCATAAATAAAATTTAATTTTTTTATAACAAAAAATAAATTTTTTATAAAAAGCAAGTATAAAATTTTTTAGTCTAAAATTTATAACAAATTTATAATAAATTTTTGGCCAAAGTTAAAGTAAATCGGCAATCTTATCTATCATTGCATCGCCAAGTTCTTCAACATTTTTAATGGCAATTGAATTGCGATAAAATTCATCAGTACTATGGCCAATTCCAATGCCAACTATTTCAATTTTAGATTTTTTTTCAATGTTATTTATAACATGATGAAGATGTTGCGATAAAATATCCTTATCATTTGCCGATGTCGTAGAATCATCGACAGGAGTTCCATCAGAAATCACTAATAAAATTTTTCTTTTTTCACTTTGTTGCATTAATCTCGATTTTGCAAATAGAAGCGCTTCGCCATCAATATTTTCCTTTAAAATTCCTTCTTTAAGCATTAAGCCAAGATTAATTCTAGCCTTCTTAAAATTTTGATTGAAATGCTTATAGACAATGTGACGCAATTCATTTAATCTTCCAGGATTGGCTGGCCTTCCTGACATTTCCCATAATTTCTTCACTCTTCCACCCTTCCAATCAGCGGTTGTAAATCCGATAATTTCAGTTTTAACTGCAAAATTTTGCAAAATATCAGCGATAATTTCGCAAGCAAGAGCGCTCATAATAATTGGATTTCCTCGCATCGATCCCGAATTATCGAGCAAAATAGTCAAGGCCGTATCTTGATATTCATGGGTTTTATTATTAACCCAAATATCTTCAATAAAGGGATTTGTAATAATGCATGATAATTTTTTGCGATCTAAAACTCCGCGTGATGCATCGTAATCCATAAAGGAATTGCGCTTTGAAAGCAATTTTCTTTTTAATTTCATGCGCATTTTTTTGGAGATTGACTGCATTTTGTTAATTCTCAAATCTAGTTGATTACGAAGATTTTTTAATTCAGCATTTTTTATTAATTTATTTGGAAAAATTATTTCATCAAACTTATCAGTATATATTTTATAAGATTTTTTGAAAGCAATTTGATTTGGATCTATTATTGTTTGATCTACAATCAATTGCTCTTGGCTAGATTCGCCATCTGAGAAAATAGTAATTTTATCAAAGTCAATTTTAGGATTTTCTGCAACTTGCTCTTCAAGGGAAGAATCGCTTAAAACCTTATCTTCTTCGACATTTTCGTCATTGCTACTTACCAAATCGTCAGGATTTTTTTCTAGAGATTTAGAATCTTTTTCAGGATCATTATTTGTGTCACGCTGATCTTGCGAATCATCTTGCTCTAGTTGCAAAATCAATTCGTAAACAAACTTTGCAAAGAGTTTTTGATTATTAATGTTTTGAGAAATTTTGTCAATTTTACCAATAATGTTAGAGTTAAATTTATTTAAAAGTTTTTGGTTAAAAATATTTATTTCAGTATATTTATTTATAATTTCTTGTAAATTATTTTTTTCATTAATAAGCAGCATTGCTGGTGAATTTAAATCACAATTAATAATGTTTTTTTCAATTACGTCAAAAATATTTTTAGCAACACCGATATAACTCTCGCTTGCTTTTAGAACCACTCGTAACTTCTCAAATTCACTAAATATTTGTCGTTGAGCATCATTTAATTCAAAAGTATCTTTATTTACAAAATCATGAAATTGTAAATAACAAAAAGCCATATCAGCACTAAATCGACATTTTTTAAATAGCTCAATATCCTCAGGATTTTTTGATAATTTTTCATTGTCAATTTCGAAAAGCGATGCTTGCATTAAAGTAAGCGAAGATTTAGTGAGAGATTTTTTACTCACTAAATTTTCATGCCATGAAAAAAAATCATCATTGATATTACTCGAAAAATCAATAGCTAAATCATGATTGGCAAGCATGTTTTTAAGGGTTATAACTATTTGATCTTGTTGTGTTTGCGTGTTATTTTTTTTCATCTAAAATAATTATAGACATTTTTTTTCAAGACATTTCTCACTGGTATTTTGATTGCAATATTGGCATAAGGAATCAATTTTTAGGAATGTTATTAAATTTTTTTTTAAGGTAATTTCTCCATCGCTTTTTAATTTTTTTAAGATTCGCGATAAGGTTTCAGGCTTAATTCCAAGATATGATGCAAGAATTTTATTATCAATTTTAGAAAAAATTTCTATATCACTCAAAGCTTTAATGATGTTTTCTTTCAACATATTTTGTTAAAATAATTTTTTTCTTGATCTAAATCAATTACAAATAAAATTTGATGACTAATTTATCAAGATAAAAAATGCTTTTAGACTCTATTTTCAGGCTTAAGGCTTAATTATTGAAAACCAAAATTTAATTATAGTCAAGATTAATTTACAGAATAAATAATGTATAGTTTGATCACTCTTTACTGCGGATATTTTATTTATTTAATGATATATTTTCGTAAAAAAGAGCTTATAAAAAAACACCATAAAAAAATATTTTTCTTTACAAAGAAGTTGCGATAATTTTAGGAATTAAACTAATTTTATTTTTTATTAATCAGCTCGCTTTCAAAAGTTTTTTTTGAAATAGTTAGCCATTCTTCACCTCCAAAAACCAAGTTTTGTCTGAGCTGATGCGAGAAATTATTTGGTCTTCTTGTAATTTTTTGATGAGGCGAGTGATGGTTCTGCAGGATTTTTTTAAATTTTTGAGAAAATTCGTCAAGAGTAATTTTTGGATATTTTTTGATTAAATTCACAGTGTCTTTTGCAGTGTCTTTTGCAGTGTCATTATTTTCTTGATTTAGCAATTTGCTTTTTCTTTTTTTTAGCGTAGCAAGAATTTAGTAGAGCATAAATTCTATAAAAATTCCACTTTTTTAAAAATATTTATTTGAATTCGCTTTCAAAATGCTTTTGTTCTAACTTTTATTCCATGGCATTTTGGCGATGATTTTAGCAAGAGTGCAATTGCCAGTTAGTCCTGCAAATATTAATCCTGCACCAAAAAATCCACTGATAAATAAAAAATTAATATTGAAAAAATATCCTAGCATTGAACTAGCAAAGACAACGCTTCCAATTGCTAATTGGGTTTGTCGATCAAGTGGAAGAAAAAATTTTTTTGTTGAAATAACATCGCATCCTTGAACACACCATGAGTTAATTCCGCCTTCCAGATTATAAATTTCACAACCGATATTTTCAGCCATTAATTTTTGGCAAGCATTTAGGCTTCTTTTTCCACCTTGGCAATGAATTACTAATTTTTTATTTTTGATATCAGGAAGTTTTTCTTTGGTTATTTCAGCCAATGGAATCAAGGTTGCCCCAGCAATTCTTTGATTTTCATGTTCAGCGATTTCTCGCACGTCAATTAAGACTGCCTCTTCATTATCAAGCCAATTTTTTAGAGTTTTAACATCAACATTTTTCATAGAAATTGGTTTTTGTAATTCATGATATTTATAATAATATCATTTTATGTTTAAATTAAATTATATCAAAATATTTTTTGATTTTTCTTAATCAAAAAATGTGCAAAAATTTAAAAATAAAATATCATTTTAAAGTTAAAATAATTAAATCATTAAAAAATAAATACTACTAAATTAGTTTGACATTGAACTAGCTACGTAAGAAATTGCTTTATCCGATACTCCTCGAGGAGATAATCGAGGCGATAATTCTCTTTGAGGTAATACTGGCGTTGATTCAGCTTGATGAATACGCATCGATCCATGATTTTTAAATTGTAATTCCGTAATAATTTTATCAAATTTATCAGGGTCCAATAATTTTTCTTGACCGATTTCTTTTTCAATTAAAAAATTTTTAAATTTTGCCAGAACTAAACTTGGAACTTCAGAGATCGCAGCCATGGTTGGATTTTCCATACCTTCTCCCATGTAGCTCACATCTAAATTCAATTTATATTTTTCATGATTTTCTTTAATGGCATTTTTAAAATCCATGCACATTCTCTGAGAGTGAGGATTATTAAATACCAGTAAAATCTTTTTAGATTGACTATCAGAACTTTTATCAGTTTGATCTTGAAAAATTTTATCTAAAATTCGTTGAGCATTTGTTTTTGTTGTACCCCTTATCTCTCCTTCTGCGATAACGTGATCCTCAAGAAGTTGGATTTCAATTTTAGATTCATTTGAAATTTTAGTGGCAATGAATTCACCGATAACTTGCTCGCCTTTAAGTCTTTGAATTTTAATTTCGTTTGGCGTTCCTATTGTTAATAATCTAGCCGCTTCTTGTTCTTCAGCAATTGCAAGCTGTGCATAATTTTTAAACAAATCACTTGCCTCAAATTCTTCCATTAATTTTTCAAACTCATCATTTCCAGCAACTGATGACCAATCGACTGATTTTCTATTTATTTGATATTTTTTACAACCATCATCCAAAGAAATCTCTTCTAAGTTAATAGCTCTTGAACCACATACTAAGTATTTTTGATGTTCTTTGCTAATTTCTTGCGCAGCAATTTCATTAACCAATGACTTACATCTTAAATAAATTCTACCAAAAGCTGCACCAAAAATGAAGCTATAGTCAGGGTCTTTAAATGCAGATTTTTTTGCCTGAGTCATTCCTAATTCATCAAGTATTTTTTTAATATCTTGAAAATTAGATTCAAGCCAATCTTGCTTGGTAATTTCATTTCGTTCTTGAAAAGCGTTTCTGCCAAATAATTTTTGAGTTGCAAATATCAAATAATCTCTAATATTTTCATCTGAGTAAATTTCATTATTGAAAAAATTTTCTAAATTAATTTCATCTTCATCGCTTTTACTTCTTTCAATTTCTTTGAATTTTCTTGCTTGATCATTGTTTTCTGGCCTTTCAAAATGCATTTTTAACATTTCCAAATCTTGGAAAAAAACATCTCTTTGAAGATTTTTGGATATTTTAAGCAAATTTATAATTGCATTTGCTTGCTCCTCATTAAAGCCAATTTGTTGAAAAAAATTAATTACTCGCGTCATATTTAGTTTATTATTAATAACAAATAGATTACTAGAGTATTTTTTTCAATATATCAACTAATTTCTTTATATCTTGTTTGCGATGACTTGAGTTAAAAGTAATACGCAATCTTGCACTAGAAACCGTGGGTTTTCTAATCGCCGAAATTAAAAATCCTTGTTGTTCAACATTTTTAACAATCGCCAATAACTTATGATTATTTTCAATACAAATTATAACTATTGCCGATTGCGGTTGTTTTAAATTCATTAATTGACAAAAATAACTAGCATTTTCCAAAGCTTTTTTTCCTAACTTTGTTTGCGAAAGAATTTTTAATGACGTTATTACGCTTGCTAAAATTGCTGGCGGTAAGGCAGTTGTGTAAATTTGTGATTTTGCAAAATTCCTTAAGTAATCAATAATAATTTTATCGCCACAAACATATCCACCAAGAGCTCCGAGAGCCTTTGAAAATGTTCCCATTTGTAAATGATTTGCGGAAGAAATTTCTTCATTAAATAATTTTATTCCCAAACCATGAGCATCATCAGAAAGCAATAATGAAGAAAATTCATTAGCTAAATTTTTTAATTCAACAATTTTACCGACATCGCCATCCATTGAAAATATTGTCTCGCTAATAATCAAACAATTCTTAAATTTTTTTCGATTTTCTTTAAGAATTTTTTGACAATGCTCAATATCATTATGCTTAAAGCGCAATAATTTTGCTTGCGATAATTTTGCACCATCAAGTAAACAAGAATGAATTAATTTATCGGCAATAATTAAGTCCCCCTTTCCCATCAAGGCAGGTATTACGCCTATTGCTACTATATAACCTGATGAAAAAATTATACAATCATCACAATTTTTCCATTTTGATAATTGCCTTTCTAATTGATGATATAAATGATTATTTCCAGTAATATATCTTGATGATCTTGCTCCAACGCCAAATTTTTTAATCGCTTGAATAGCGCTTTTTTTAACCAATTCATTACTACTTAGATCAAGATAGTCATTACTTGCAAAGCAGATTAAGCTTTGATTATTTTTAATTGATTCACTTGATTTTGAAGTTGATTTTTTATAGTTTTTTGATGATGTTTTTTTCTTAACTGGTGATTCTTGTAAATTTTTAATAAATTTTATTGCATCTAATCCATCATATTCTTGAAGTTGACGATATAAATCATTACCTTGTAGCTCTCTTAATTGTTTTTGATAATAATCAATTGTTTTCATTATTTATTAACAAAATAATTAGTATTTGTTATTTATTAATAGCCTGCAATTTAACTTATGTAATTAATTATACATCGAGATTGATAACCTTAAGAGCGTTTTCTTGAATGAATTCTCTTCTTGGCTCTACCACGTTACCCATCAATACCGAAAATGTTTGATCAGCTTCATCATATTGGTCAATCTTAACTTGTAATAATGTGCGATTAGATGGATCAAGAGTAGTTTCCCAAAGTTGCTCTGCATTCATTTCTCCAAGACCTTTAAATCTTTGAATTGAAACTGATTTTTTACCAATTTCATTAATTAAATTCATTAAGTCTATTGGTTTATTAGCGATGAATTGATCTTCACCACGAACCAATTTTACTGGCTTAGCAAAATCATCAGCGACTTGTTCAACCAATTGAGCGATTACCGATATTTCGGGTAAATCTAAATAAGATCTTTTGATCGAAAAGTTAGTTTTAACTCCCCTCGATTCTTTAATTAATTCGATATCTTGCGCTTCATTAATTTCACATTTCCAAGTAACTTGTTCATCACAATTTTCATTAAAATATTTTTCAATTTTTGCAATTAATGCTTTGCTTTTAGTTTCATTATCAAGCCATTGTTTATCAAAAGCTCCGATCAATGCTAAATTTTCAGCAATGTCAATTGGCATAACGCGAACAAGGGCAGAAACTAGATGATTAATCTTGGAAATTTTATTAATAAAATCATTTAAATCAGCTCCAGCTCGATCCTCTTTTTTAGTTTTAAGTATTGCTGAATTTAAAGCATTTTGAATAATATAATTTTGTAAAGCTTGTTCGTTTTTTAAATATACTTCACTACTTCCCTTCTTGACTTTATAAAGCGGAGGTTGCGCGATGTAAAGATAGCCATATTCAATTAGTTTAGGCATGTGACGAAAAAAGAATGTCAATAGAAGTGTGCGAATATGCGAACCATCAACATCGGCATCGGCCATGATTACTATTTTATGATAACGAATTTTACTTGGATCAAAATCATCTTTACCGATTCCCGTACCAAGAGCAGTAATAATTGTTCCTACTTGATCAGAAGATAACATTTTATCAAATCTCGCTCTTTCGACATTGAGAATTTTTCCTCTAATTGGCAAAATTGCTTGGAATTTTCGATTACGACCTGACTTTGCTGAACCACCTGCCGAATTACCCTCAACGATAAATATTTCACTAAGTGATGGATCTTTTTCTTGGCAATCAGCTAATTTTCCAGGAAGATTCGAAACTTCTAGAGCTGATTTACGTCTAGTTAATTCACGAGCTTTTTTAGCCGCTTCTCTGGCCTGCGCAGCCTCTAATGATTTAGCAATAATAATTTTTGCATCACTTGGACGCTCTTCAAACCATTGCGCTAAGCGATCATTAACGCATGATTCGACATGAGTTCTAACTTCTGAAGATACTAGTTTATCTTTAGTTTGTGATGAAAATTTTGGATCAGGAACTTTTACCGATAATACTGCCGTTAAACCTTCACGGACATCTTCACCGCTTAAAACAATTTTTTCTTTTTTAAAAAGTTTATTATCAGTTGCATAACTGTTAATGGTTCGCGTAAGCGCTGCTTTCATTCCTGCTAGATGCGTTCCGCCATCTCTTTGGCGAATATTATTGGTAAAACATAAAACATTTTCGTGATAACTATCATTCCACTGCATTGAAATTTCCATGCTAATACCGGTGGTTTTATCATTAGCAACTAAACTTACAATTTGATGTAATGCATTTTTACTTTTATCTAAAAATTTAACATAAGCTTCAACTCCACCTTCATGAAGCAATATAACTTCCTTTGGATCTTCAGCGCGCAAATCTTGCAAAGTAATTTTTACTCCCGAATTTAAAAAAGAAAGTTCACGCAATCTTTGTTCAAGAGTTGAGTAATTAAAAATAAGAACATTTGAGAAAGTTAATTGCGATGGATGGAATGTAACTTGAGTTCCCTTTTTGCCATTTGCACTGCCATTCACTTTAAGCGATTCCGTTGCTACGCCATGCTCGAAACGCATTACATACTCCTTGCCATCTCGCCAAATTTTTAATTCCAACCAATCAGATAAAGCATTTACAACAGAAACACCAACGCCATGTAATCCACCAGAAACTTTATATGAATTTTGATCAAATTTTCCACCAGCGTGAAGCTGAGTCATAATCACTTCAGCAGCTGAAACTCCTTCATCTTTATGAATATCAACAGGAATTCCCCGACCATTATCACGAACTGTAACTGAACCATCAGCATTTAATAAAACCATAACATCATTACAATGACCAGCCAAAGCTTCATCAATAGCATTATCAACAACCTCGTAAACCATGTGATGCAATCCGCTACCATCATCAGTATCACCGATATACATACCCGGACGCTTACGAACAGCTTCTAAACCTTTTAAAACTTTAATTGAATCCGCACCGTATTCCACTTGCGAATTTTCTATTTCTTCATTTGAAGTTTCGTTTTTTTTCACCATTTCTTTCATTGTTAAATTTTTTTTAAATGATTATAAATGCTTTGATTAGCCTTCAATAAAGGCTAATTAGAAAATAATTTAGGAGAATTTTAGTTAAAAATAAAATATTTAAACTTAATAGAAATATATTATTCTTAATTAAAATTAACTTTTTATGCTAATTATTAACAAAAAAAATAATTAAATTATTGATTAATTTTTTTTATTAAAATCATTAATGCTTCAAACCATCAAAATATTGACTCTAATCATAGGTTTTTAAAAACTTAAAATAAAGCTTTATTTCAAATTATTTACCTAATTTTATTTCAATTTTAGTGGCAGCTTCTTCAGATTTTATACTAATCTTTTGTTCATAGCTTTTAATATAGCATAAGGAATTTTTTGAGTCCTTACAGTAATATAGCTTTCCTTGAAGTAGATATTTTTTTTCAACTGCAAGCTTGGGAAGTTTTAATTCTTTATTTTTAATAATATTCCAATCAAAATTAGCTAATAAATCAGCCTGCTGATCATCCTTTACTGTAAGTAAATTAATAAAACTTGGACCTTGTTCATTTATTTTCCAACCTTGCTGTAAAACAATCTTTAAATCAATTTCGCTATTAGCTTTTAAAGTAACTTCGCTTAGATTTTCTAGATTCGGAAGATATTGCAAAAAACCTTCCTTATGAAGTTTTAAAGGTGGCATAATGCTTAACAATTCTGACTCAAAGTTACCACGACTAACCATAACTACACGATTATTGTTAGTATCAGCAATGTAAAAACGATCTAGAACTGAAATAATTCCACTTGGCTCATCAAAATTAGTTTTTTTTCCCAGTTCATCACCGCGATTTCCACCAACTAAATCACGCAATTGCATTGTTGTGTAATCATATTTGCGTATACGATTATTAAGACTATCAGCTATATAAATACCAGTATCGTCAGCAAGTAAAGCTCTTGGCGATTGAAGATGTATGTCATGATCTGATTGATCAATTAACTTATTGATTGCAAATTCAGGAGCATTATGAATTTTTGAATCATTTAGCGCACCAAATAATGTTTTAACTTCTCCGTCCTCACCCGCACTTCGAAGTGATGAAGATAAGGCATCCACGAAGTAAAGCTTATTACCATAAACTGACATATCAGCAGTTTGCGCCAATTTATTATCGGGATATTTTCCATCAACAAATCCCTCTTGACCGTTACCTGCGAATACTGAAATATCTTGCTCGTTTAAATTATATAACAAAATCTGGTTAGTTCCGGAATTGCTAATAACGATATTGTTATTATCGGGGAAAAATTCGATATCTGTTGGGCTTGATAAGGACATAGCTTTTCCATCAATATCATTATCTTGAACAACCTCTCCTCTCATGCCATTGCCAATTATGGTTTGCACTTTACCTTCTTTGAAATTTACAACTCTAATTGCATTATTACCAGTATCGGCAACAAAAAGTTTATTATCATCATAGAGCAAACCTTGTGGAGCGTTGAATAAAGCAACATCGAAACTTCCATCAATCAAGCCTGGTTGAGAATTGCCAATTTTCAAAAGAGTTTCACCTGTAATTGTTGAAACTATAATTGAATTTTGCTGAGTATTGGCAACAAAAATTACCGGTAATTGTCGTGATTTGAAAGTGAAATTATTTGCAAAAGCTAGTTTGGTTGGGAAACTTAAAACATTGCCGATATTGTTAAATTTTTCGAGCAATATTGGCAGTGCATCTCGACTAATTTGAAATTTGAATTTATTAATTTGACCCGCAATATAATTACTTAATTTATTAATTTCATTTTTACCTTCAAATCTTTTTTTTACCACGCCGTGGGGATTGATCACTAAAAAACTTGGCCATTGCTTTATATCAAAATCCTTCCAAATTCGCCGCTCGACATCATTGATTACAGGATAAGTTATATCGTGACGCAATATTGCTTTTTTAACAACGCCATAATCTTTTTCACTAGAAAAAATTGGCGAATGAATGCCAATTATAATCAGTTTGTTACCATATTCTTTTTGCAATTCCTTAATTTTAGGAATTGACTCAATACAGCTTACACAAGAATAACTCCAAAAATGTAAAAGAATAACGCGATCCTCTAAATCATTAATTTCTAAGGAGCGAGTAAGGTTAAACCATTGTTCATTTTTAGTGGTAATTAGTTTTTTTAAATCCGCATTATTATATTTCGTAGAATAGAAAAGACTGAAAAAAAACGAGCTAAAAAACCAAATAACAATAATTGCAGAAGCAACGAGCAGTAGAAGAGATTTATCTTTTGAACTTAATTTCATTTATAGAGAATTATTTGATAAAATTATATTTATTATTTTTAGTTAATAATTAACATTAATTATTTATATCTAGTTATTATTATATTTATCAATATATCAATAACTAGATTCAAAAAATTTTCTAATAAATAAGTTTTTAAAATAAAATTTTTATAGCTTAAGTCAATAATTTTTTATTATTAATTATACAAATTTTGTGAAAAATTATAATTAATATTAAAAATTTTAAGTCTCAAATTATACTATTTCTGATACTTAAATCAAATTATAGCAAAATATTTTTGATATAAACTCTTTAAAAACTTAGTCGCATAAAAAATTAGCTGAGATTTCCTATCGCATTCATTAACGTGAATAATTCCTTAATATTTTAATCCAAAAATGAAGCTTAATTTATAATAATTAAATAATGCATTTTTACTTGGCATAAGCTATTTAAATTTTAAACTAGTATCTTGTTTTAAGATAAATTTAATTTTTAATTTTACTAAATAAAAAGGGCTAAGTGATTAAAATTTCTTTAACCACTTAGCCCCCTTTAATGATACTTATTTTTTATTAAAAAACAAATTCACCTTTCCTTAATTTACGACGACGAATAACACTTTCATCTTGTTTTCTTTTTTTCTTTTTAGACGGTTTTTCGAACTCTGCGTAGCGACGACAATCTTTTACCACTCCGTCTTTTTGAGTTTTTTTTCTGAATGCACGAATTGCACCTTCAAAATTTTTACCATGAATTGAAACTTCCATAACTTAAAATACCTCCTTTTAGCTCGCTTTAATTTTACTTATTTTGCCAGATTAAATTTATCAGATTAAAAATGCAAAATATGCTTATAATGTTATAAATTATTTTTGTGGATTAATCCACGAAATATTTCCATCTTTGCGATGATAAACAACATTGATATTTTTGTCAATATTGTTTATAAAAACTAGCGCTGGAAGATTTTCTAAATCCATTTTCATAATCGCTTCATCAACACTAAGCTCTTGAATTTCAGTAGTTTTTTCAGCAATTATTTTATGATTTATTTTATTTTCAGATTTTGAATTATTATTTTCAATTTCATCTTCAATTTCTTGTAAAATATCAAAAGGAATTGCTGGAATAACGTATTTAGTAGCATTCAAAGCTTTGAAATTTATTTCTGCGCCTTTTAATCCGCCACCTTTTTTTCGATAATTTTTAATACGGCTACTATAACGCTGTAATTGAGTTTGCGCCTTATGAAGCGATTCACTAAATGAACCGTATATATCACCGGCTTCACCGTCAGATTTAACAGTGATTCCACGCTTTACCCCTTCATTGATTAACAATAAGGTTTTGAATAAATGTCCTTCTTTGTGAAAATGCACTTCTGCACTTACAGCATTTTCAAAATATTTTTTAACTACCTTTTCAAGATGCTCTTGCACATATTTTGTAAGCGTATTGCCAACCTCAATATTTGCACCAATAACTCTAACTTCCATAACTAATTGCCAATTTGATTAATAACATATTTTAAAATTCCACCAAGTTTATAATACTCAGATTCGCTTACAGTATCAAGACCGCAGATTAAATCAAATTCTGTCTTTGATCCATCTTTACGCTTGATCACTCCTTTAAGATTTTGCTTTGGTAAAATTTTAGAATCAATACCTAAAATATCAATCACCTCATCGCCAGAAATTTGTAAAGTTTTACGATCAGTTCCAGCTTTAAAAATCAAAGGTAAAACGCCCATACCAATTAGGTTTGATCGATGAATCCGCTCAAAACTTTCGGCGATTACTGCTTTTACCCCTAATAAAAACACCCCTTTGGCAGCCCAATCGCGAGAAGATCCCGTACCATATTCTTTGCCAGCAAAAACTACCAGATCAATATTTTTATTTTTATAATCAATTGCTGAATCGTAAATTGAAACTATTTCACCGCGATCATTTTTAGTAAATCCACCTTCTTTAGTGCCACCAAGCATCTCATTTCTAATACGAATATTAGCGAATGTTCCACGCATCATCACTTCATGATTACCTCGACGAGCACCGTAAGAATTAAAATCTTTTTTCTCAACGCCTTTTTGGTTTAAATAAATTGCCGAAGGTGATGTTGCAGAAATATTTCCAGCTGGAGAAATATGATCGGTGGTAATTGAATCGCCAAAAACTGCCAATATCTTTGCATCTTTAACTTCCTTGGCGTTGTTGCGCTCAAGATCATCAAAATAATTTGGCAAACGAATGTAAGTACTTGAAGGATTCCAGCTATAGGTATCAGATTTTTCAACTTTAATATCTTGCCAAAATTTATTACCAACAAAAAGTTTAGAATATTTTTCGATAAACATTTTGCGATTAATAGTTTTGGAAATTACACTTTCAATTTCTTCATCACTTGGCCATAAATCACGAAGATAGATTTTTTTTCCAAAATTATTTGTAGCGATTGGCTCATCTGCAAGATTAATTTCCATAGTTCCAGCCAATGCGTAAGCAACTACTAAGGGAGGTGAAGCAAGATAATTGGCTTTTACAAGTGGATGAATTCGTCCTTCGAAATTTCTATTTCCCGATAATACCGAAGCAACAGTTAGATTTTTATTTTTTATAACTTCTTCAATATGATTGTGAAGTGGACCAGAATTGCCAATGCAAGTTGTGCAGCCATATCCAACAATATTAAAACCAAGTTGATCGAGATATTTTTGTAAACCCGAATCAAGAAGATATTGGCCAACCACTTGTGAACCCGGAGCTAGAGATGTTTTAACATGACCTTTAATTTTTAAACCATTTTCAACTGCTTTTTTAGCAAGCAATCCAGCACCAATTAAAACCGAAGGATTAGAAGTATTAGTGCATGATGTGATTGAAGCAATTACAATATCACCATCACTTAAATCGGTATTTAATTCCGGAATAAAAAATTTATTTTTATTGGTAATTTTAAGTTCATTTTGTAAATCATGAAATGATTCGCGAGCTTTGTCTAGATTAACTCGATCCTGGGGACGCTTAGGTCCTGCAATCGACGGAACTACGGTTGACAAATCAAGTTCCAAAATATCACCAAATTGAGCTTGACTTTCATGGTCACAAAAAACTCCTTGCGCCTTAGCATATTTTTCAACCAAAGTAATATTTTCTTCGCTACGACCAGTGAGATGAAGATAATCCAAGGTAATTTTATCAATTGGAAAAATCCCACAAGTTGCACCATATTCAGGTGCCATATTTGCAATTGTAGCACGATTTGCCAATGATAAATTAGCAACTCCATTACCAAAAAATTCTACAAATTTTCCAACCACACCTCTTTTACGAAGCATTTGTGTTATCGTCAAAACCAAGTCAGTAGCAGTAATTCCTGGGCGAAGTGAGTTAATTAATTTAAAACCGATAACCTCTGGGATTAACATCGAACTTGGCTGTCCAAGCATTCCGGCCTCAGCCTCGATTCCGCCAACTCCCCAACCTAAAACACCTAAGCCATTAATCATGGTAGTATGGCTATCTGTTCCAACTACGGTATCAAAATAAACAATCGATTCACCCTGCTCCTCTTTAGTCCAAACAACTTTTGCCAAATTTTCAAGATTAACTTGATGGCAAATTCCAGTATTTGGTGGAACAACGCGAAAATTTGTAAATGATTCCTGTGCCCATTTCAAAAACTCATAACGCTCATAATTTCTTTCAAATTCAAGTGCGACATTTTTTTCAAAAGCTTTGTTATCGCCAAAAAAATCAACCTGCACTGAGTGATCAATCACCAGATCAACCGGAACAAGTGGATTAATTTTTTTGGGATCTTTTTTAAGTTTTTTTACCGCATCACGCATCGTTGCTAGATCTACAACCGCAGGAACTCCTGTAAAATCTTGCATCAAAACTCTTGCTGGTATAAAAGCTATTTCAATGCGATTATTGGCATCTTTAACTGAATTGATCAAAGCCCCAACATGCTCACGCAAAAGATTTTCATCATCGTAAAATCGAAGCATGTTTTCCAAAAGAATCTTTAAGCTAAAGGGAAGTTTTGAGATGTCAGCATTAATTTTCTTGGCATATTCAACAATTGAATAATATTTATAATTATTATTTCCTACTGATAATAGAGATTTTTCAACAATTTTTGCCATAAATTAGTATTTTATTTATTTTTAATATATTCAAATATTTATAGTTTTAATTACAAATACCACTAGGTCGAAGTAGCATTGATAATCCAATTGGGATTTGCTATAGTCAAATCTTTTTTAAAAGTCCAAATATCAGTAATTTGATTAATCGCATCTTTTTTACCGTCAATAACTTTATCATCTTTGTCGCAAATATAATTAATTTGTTTAGAAACAAATTTAACAACAATTGAGGCATTATTTTCTAGTGTGATTGCCGATATTATTTCAGCTTTTTCAATGGCAATAAGATTGGTTGTTAATTTTTGTTGATCGACATTTCTTTGATTAAGAGCTTTTTGAAAAGCTAAAAAATTTTTTTCAGATAAAAGCATTTTCAAGGTCGAAATATCGCCCTCACAAAAAGCTTTGAGAACCATTTCAAATGCTGATTTTGCACCATTGATAAAAAATTCATAAGAAATATTACATGACGCAAAAATAGCTTCGAGATTTTGCTTAGTTGCTTCATCTAAATTTTCTAAACCCTGAATAGTTGAACTTTGCCCTATTAATTTTTGTTGCGATGATTGAGTTTGGTTGTTTGGGCTATTTTTCTTAAGCAATTCATCTTGCATTCTGCGCATCAAGGAAACCTTGTCTTCAATGCTACGCTTTTCTTCTTCATCAATCTTACCAAGTTGCTTGTTAAGTTTGTAAAAAATTACAATAGCGATAATTGCAAATATTATAATATCCATTTATGATGAGTTATTTATTATTATTAATTTTCAACAACATATGGTGAAAGTAGTTATTTTTACTAAAATCTTTTTAATAGTTATTAAAAATTATAAAACTAGTGGGGCAAACGACGGGACTCGAACCCGCGACCCCCAGAACCACAACCTGGTGCTCTAACCAACTGAGCTACGTCTGCCAAAAGTTAAATACCAAAAGTTAAATAATTTTATAAAACTAGATTTTAGTATAAGGATTCTAAAATAATTTTTTTAAAAAACAAATGAGAAATTACGATTAATTCTTGCTTTGTCAAGCATAAGTAAAATTATTTCTTATCAACACCAAGAGCTTCATCAATTTTGCCAAGCATCGCTTTGACAGTTCCATGTTGTTTTTTTAATTTACCAATTTCATTTTGAAGAATTGCAGCTTTGTCATTTCTTGGATCTTCAATCTGAGATAACTCATATTCTTTGAGTTTAATATTCATTTTAGATACTTTAGAAACTATTTTGGCAATTTGTTTTTGGGTTTCAAGAGTTGTTTTTTCACTTTCTGGAATTGAAGATGGTTTAGCTTCTGGACCTTGAAGCATTGGCAATCCACCATGAAGTAATGCGTCAGAAAAACTTCCGCCTAAAAGCATTTTTTTAAAAGTAGTTCCAAATTCAATCTCGATAGAATTATTAATAATTTTTAATCGCTCAGAAGCTGCTTTATATTCAGCTTGGCTTTGTGGTTCACTTTGCTTTGAAAGCGATTTAATACCTTCATACACTTCTTTGTCAATTCCTTCAACTAATTTAATTTTAATTTGTTGAAGATCAACGGCATCAACAAGGCCTGAGGATATGTCTGTAGATCTTTTATATTGCTCAATAAAACTCTGTTGTTGATTTTGAATCGAGTCATAATCTTTAGCAATTTTCGCTAACAAAGTTGATCTTGCTTCAGGCTCAATCGCTTGATCTTGTTTAAATGATTTTAACTGTTCAACAAATGTTGCTTGATTTTCATGAAGATTACTAACCTTCTCTCCCATTGTTTTAGACACCTGATGAGATGAAGGATTTTGTCGAACCGCTTGATCAAAAAAATCTTTGACAAAAGTAATTCTTTCTTGCTGACTTTGAATTTCAGAAATAATTTTTTCATTAATTCCGCTTGGCGATTTATGATCAATGATACTTTCTTTACTAATCAAACTTTGTAATTCAGAAATTTTCTTATCAACCAAAGAAAGATCTATATTGCCAAAATTTCTTTGATAAACGGGGTCGAATTGACGAATAACATTTAATGCTGGTTGCGAATTACTATCTTGAAGATCTATTGCTGTTCTTTGAGTAATTTCTAAATTTACCGAACCAAGCTCAAGAGGGTTATTTGTTTTAATAGGCGGAGCAGATCCAGTAGGTCTTGCTTCAACATCAACCTTTTGTGCTTCGGGAGTTGGATCATAAAAGGCAAATGTCCGCGATTCTGATGATGGAGATAGAGATGCTCCAGCTCTAGGTGCCAGAGGTGATGATGGCATAAGTGGTTCTTCAAGGATAGGTGGCATAGGGCTAAAAGCTCTGCGTCCTCCTTGTGTAGGTCCGCCAGCTCTTGGCTCAGACGGAGGCGCTGGTGGCACTGGAGGTGGCGGAGGCGTTCCACCTCCAGGAGGTGCTGGAGGTGCTCCTGCTCCACGTCCACCGGCTCCAG
>CAMDJZ010000005.1 GCA_945901265.1 Rickettsia typhi | reverse complement strand
CAACTTGAAGGACTTTTTTCTCATGTAAAAGAGCGAATAAAAATGCATCGTGGATTGGACCAAAATCGGAAGAAAAAAGCGGTCAAATTTTTACTAAAAAATTTGGGGAAAAAATGAGAATTTAGCCCCCCATTTTTTTAATTATGCCTAAAAATATTATTTTAAAAATTAGAAAATTTATTTACGTTTAACGCCTAACAATTCGCAATCAGCATCAACCATCATGCGCACAAGTTGCTTGAAGTTAACCTTTGGTTTCCACCCGAGCTTTTCTTTTGCTTTTGAAGCATCACCAATTAATAAATCAACTTCAGCTGGACGAAAATATTTTTCGCTAATTTCAACATATTTTTTCCAATCAAGACCAGCATATTCGAAAGCTTCATCGAGAAAATCTCTAACCGAATATGTTTCGCCAGTTGCAATAACATAATCATCTGCAATATCTTGCTGAAGCATTAACCACATCGCTTCAACATAGTCTCCAGCAAAACCCCAATCTCTTTTAGCTTCAATATTACCTAGAAAAAGTTTATTAGTTTTTTTTGCAAGAATTTCAGCAAGTGTATGGGTGATTTTTCTGGTTACAAAAGTTTGTCCACGACGCGGTGATTCATGGTTAAATAAAATTCCACTACACGCAAATAAACCATAGCTTTCACGAAAATTAATAGTTAACCAATGGCTATATAATTTTGCACAAGCATAAGGACTGCGTGGATAAAAATTCGTTGTTTCAGATTGCGGTATGGCTTGAACTTTTCCATACATTTCGCTTGAGGATGCTTGATAAAATTTAGTTTTAATACGTGTATCATGAATAGCGTCAAGTAATCGACAAGTTCCTGTAGCATCAATATCGGTGGTATATTCAGGGATATCAAAGCTAACTTTAACATGACTTTGCGCTCCTAAATTATAAATTTCATCGGGAATAATTTTTTCAAGCAAACGTGAAATTGATGAAGAATCAGAAAGATCGCCATAATGCAGAAAAAGTTTTTTATTAATAATTTCAGGATCGCTAAAGAGATGATCTATCCGCGAAGTGTTAAAGCTACTTGAGCGTCTTATGATGCCATGAACTTGATAATTTTTACTTAAAAGAAACTCGGTTAAATATGAGCCATCTTGTCCAGTAATTCCAGTAATTAATGCTTTTTTTATTGTCATATTTTATGAACTAATTTTTTTACTAATAGATTTAAAGAGATTAAAATTTTTTAAAATTAACTTTCGAGAACGAAAAAATATCCGCAATTTTTGAAAAAAACTTTGCGAATATTTGAGCTGAACACAAAGGGATTCAACCCTTTGTTTGAAAGAATTTAAGCTTGATTGATTATTGCCAGTATCTTGATTAAAAACTGCAACTAAATTAACCGGAAAGAATAAAAATTTCTTTTGCTTTGCAATTGCCATGTTTAACTCATAGTCCATTGAATAAAGATTATTCTCATTAAATTTAAAATTGTCAAATATTGATTTTCGATAATAAAATGATTCACCACTAGCAATGGGACAAAATTTTATTAAATTGCGAATATTGATTTTATATTGCGATGCGAAATTAAATGCATATGAATTGCCGATGCAATAATTGTTAAAAAAAATTACGTCAAAATTTTGAGTAAGATTAAAGTAATAGCTAGCTTCATTAAAAAAATTTTTATGCAAAATATCATCGCAGCCTAAAAATCCAATTAGATCGCCAGAAGTATATTTAAGGGCAATGTTACGAGCGTTAGAAATCCCAGAATCTTTTTGCTTAATCCATTTGATAATACCAGGATTTTGTTGTTGATAATTTTCGATAATTTGCAAAGAATTATCTGTAGAAATATTGTCAACTATTATCAATTCCTTGTTAATATAATCCTGAGAGAGAAATGACTCAATTGATGTTTTAAGAAATTTCTCCCCATTATAAACCGTCATTATTACGCTAATTTTCAGCACGAGTTAATATATTAATTAAAAAACAATTGAACTTAACAATTTTAATAGAAAGATTTTTATTTTGCTAATAATTTTTCAATTACACTTATTGGCAATAAAATATAATAACGACCACGATTGGCCATATAAAAAGCCTTTTCCTCAGCTTCCTTACCATTGCCGAAGAAAATATCACCTCGTACAACTCCTTTAATTGCCGAGCCGGTATCTTGTGAAACCATTAAGCGATTGTAGGGCTGGGTTTTACCAGTTTTATTTTTTAATTTAGTTTCAATCCATAATAAGGATCCATAAGGTAACATTTCGTTATCAATTGCCAAAGATCTTTCTGCAGTGAGCGGAACATTTTGCGCGCCAATAACATATTCTCCGTCAAAGACTTTATAAAAGGTATAGGCGTCATTAATATTCATAATTTCATCGGCTTTATCAGGATTTTCTTTTAACCAATCTCTTACCGAACCAGAATTCGCTAAACTACGCGGTATTAATTTTTTTTCAATCATTGGATTGGCAATTGCTGTAAATCGATGATTATTTCTTCCAGCATATGAAAGTCTAATCTCTCGTGAATCATTTAATTTAACGCGCATCGATCCTTGAATATGAGCAAAAAATAAATCAACCTTATTATCAACATAAAGTATTTCGAGTTTTTTATTTTTTAAAGCGCCAGCCTCAATATCGGATCTAGTAAGGTATTCTTCGGTAGCTGTTAGATTTTGCGGACGTGAGTAAACTGGATATTGATATTTTCCAGTTTTATTTTTGCTGCCATTAAGCATAGGCTCATAATATCCGGTGAATAATCCTTCCTTTTCGCCCTGTCTATCGGAAATTTCAAAAGCACGAAACCAATTTTCAAAAAAATTACGAGTTTGTTTTGAACTAAGTGTTCGAAGAACTTCGGCAATTTCACAAACATCGCGATAATCCCCGGCAGTTATAAAGCCAAGTTGTGAAGCAATTACCGAGCTTTGATTCATTTTTGCAAATTTTCTACATGAATGACTAAAAGCTAATAGAGCTTCCAGATGATTATCATCTTGCCAGTTTTTTAATTCTGAAAAATCAATTTCCCTAAGTATAATATTGCTTTTTGATCTAATGGTTATTTTTTTTGAGAATAAACAGCTTGTAGTAAAAAATAAGGAAATAATAATAAAAAAACGCCAATACATTGTAAATAAAATTTAGGTTAATGTTTAATCTGCTAGTTTTTTTAAATACCTTTTTTATTGATTGCAAAACAAATTTAATTTTATTTGTAAAAATTTTACTGGTTTTTTTTATTGAAAATTTTTACAATAATTTTTTTAATAATCTTCTTAAAATATGTCTTTAAAATGTGGAATTGTTGGCTTGCCAAACGTTGGTAAATCGACCTTGTTTAATGCTTTAACACAAACTGCGCAAGCGCAAGCAGCTAATTATCCTTTTTGTACAATTGAGCCAAACGTTGGAAGAGTGAATGTTCCTGATTTACGCTTGACTAAACTTGCCGAAATTGCTGGTTCAGCGCAGTTAATTCCTGCCCAAATTGAATTTGTTGATATTGCTGGATTAGTTCGCGGGGCTAGTAAGGGTGAGGGTTTGGGTAATCAATTTTTGTCGCATATTCGTGAGGTTGATGCAATTATAAATGTTGTTAGATGCTTCGACGATGAAAATATTACTCATGTGGAAAATAATGTTGATCCTCTTCGCGATATTGAATTGATTCAATTGGAGCTAATACTTGCTGATCTTGAAAGTCTTGAAAAAAGAATTCCAACTTTAGAAAAAAAATTAAAAACCGATAAGGAAGTTGAGGGACAAATTGTAATAGCAAAAAGAGTTTTGGAAGTTTTAAAAATTGGTAAAATAGCACGTAGCGTTGAAATTAAAAATATCGATGAGGAAAAGATTTTAAAAAATTTACAATTAATTACTGCTAAACCGCAAATGTTTGTTTGTAATTTAAAAGAGCATGAGCTAGCTGGAAATAAATATTGGCATGCAGTTGAAGATTTTGTAAAAAAAGAAAATTTTATGGCTTTAAAGATTTGTGCGCAGATTGAAGCTGATGTTGCAAGTCTTGAAACTGAAGCTGAAAAACAAGAATTTTTACAGCAAATTGGTTTACATGAAACAGGTTTATCGCAAATAATTCGTAGCGCATATAGCTTGCTTGAATTAATTTCTTTTTTTACAGTTGGACCAAAAGAATGTCACGCTTGGACTGTTAAAAAAGGTTCCAATGCTCCAAAATCTGCAGGAGCAATTCATACCGATTTTGAAAAGGGATTTATTCGTGCTGAAACAATTAGTTATGATGACTACATTGCTTTTAAAGGCGAAGATGGTGTAAAAAATGCAGGAAAATTAAGGCTTGAAGGCAAGGAATATATTACTCAGGATGGCGATGTATTTCATTTCCGATTTAATAATTAAATTCAAAAATAATAATATTAATAAAAATATTTTTAAAATATTTAAAACTAACAACAGCGATTAATTGTTTTATATTTTCTTAACTGTTGATTTTGTAAAAATTTTTTTTTGCTTAAGATTTTTTTTTGACAATTATTGTTATTTTTATTATGCGAGGCAAGATAGCTCTTATAAGCATTGTTACCATTTAAAAAATGATAAACTTCACGTAAAAAATTATAAAAATTCTTCATTTTATTTTGCTATTTTACGATTAATTTGATAAATTCTTTTTAAAGAGCAAAAGATTATTATCCATAAAATTATGAAAAAAAACATCGCCAAACTCGAAACAAGTTGTTGATTAAAAATTATTTTTCTAGCTATATCTATCTGAGTTTTATCGATTATGAATCCTGAATCTAAACGCTGTTGCCATAATTTTGCAGTTGCTAAAAAACCAATTCTACTATCATTTGAAAATATTTTTGTAATTACGGCGTTACTGGTATTAATTGCAATTAATATCAAGGGCAGGGCAGTAATTAGTGAATATTTTCTTTTGATCTTATAAAGCAATATAGTTCCTAGACATAGAGCAATACAAGCGAGTATCTGGTTGGAAATTCCAAATAATGGCCAAAGAATATTTACACCGCCATTAGGATCAATTATGCCAATATACAAAAAATATCCCCAACAAAAAACAACAAAACTACTTGAAAAAATTGCTATCAAGTTTGATTCAGAAAATTTTTTATCACGAAATTTACAAATATCTTCAAACATAAATCGAGCTACTCTTGTTCCTGCATCTAAGGTTGTTAAAATAAAAATTGCTTCAAACATTATTGCAAAGTGATACCACATCGCCAGCATATTTTCTCCAAAAGCTGATGAAAAAATTTTGGCCATTCCAACCGCAAGTGAAGGAGCTCCTCCTGTTCTTGACATTAAACTTTTTTCACCCATTTGTTTGGCTAAGATATCCATATCAGCTAAGTTTAAAGTGAATCCATAATTCTTTAAAGTAGCAACCGCGTCAACACCAAGATTGGCAGCAGAAGTGTTGATGGCGAAATAAATAGCAGGATCTAAAACGCAAGCAGTTATTAAAGCCATCATTGCTACAAAGCCTTCGAGCAACATACTTCCATAGCCAACCAAGCGAATATCATTTTCGTTACTTATTAATTTTGGAGTTGTTCCTGATGCGACAAGAGCATGGAATCCAGAAATTGCTCCACAACCAATTATTATAAAAAGAAAGGGAAAGATTTTGCCATTGAAAACCAATCCATCATTATCTGCAAAATTTGTAAGAGCTGGCATTTGCATTTGCGGATGAAATATTAGCAAGGCTATCGCCATTAAACTTATCGTTCCAATTTTCAAAAATGATGATAGATAATCACGAGGAGCAAGTAACAGCCAGACCGGCAATACTGCAGCTAAAAAGCCATAAAAAATTACACAAAATGCTATAAATTTTGGCTGTTGATCAAAAATTTTTTCAAGATAGGAATTGTTGTGGACAATTCCCCCACCATATACTGCAAGCAAAAATAAAATTATTCCAACAATACTTGCCTCAAGAACTCCAGAAGGTCTTATATGAAATAAATATACACCAACAATCATGGCAATTGGAATAGTCATTAACACCGTAAAACTTCCCCAAGGACTATGCGCTAAAGCTTTAACAACGATTAATCCCAATACTGCGATTAATATAATTATAATTGCAAAGGTGCCAATTAAGGCACAAAAACCAGCAACTTTACCAATTTCATCTTCGATCATTTTACCAAGCGATTTTGAATCGCGACGCATTGAAGCAAAAAGAATTATCATATCTTGGACAGCTCCTGCAAGAACTGAGCCAATTACGATCCATAAAGTTCCTGGGAGATATCCAAACTGAACGGCAAGTGTTGGACCAATTAATGGACCCGGACCAGCAATTGCTGCGAAGTGATGTCCAAAAGCAATCCAGCGATGAGTTGGAACAAAATCCTTACCGTCATTAATTTTTACAGCAGGAGTTTTTCTATGTTGATCAATTTTTAAAATTTTAATTGCTATCCATGCGCTATAAAAACGATAGCCTAATAATTGACAACATATTGTAGCGCATATAAACCATAATGAGGAAATTTTCTCACCACGTATCAAGGCAATACCACCAAGGCTTGATGCTCCAGCTATGCCAATTATAATCCAAAAAAAACATTTGATAATTTTTTTATTCACAAGTAAAACATTATTGTTGTATTTATTATTTTATTAAAAAAGATATGACAAATTATTTTCTTGCCAATTTAAAAAAACAATCAGATTGTTTTTAAAAAAAATTAATATTCATGTCTGAAAAAACTTTGTCAATACTTGGTGTTATAAAAAAGAAGCTCGATAGGTTAGATCGTGGAACAAAAAATAAAGCTCCCGCTGAAGATTTAACCAATGAGTTTGATTATGTTGTACCTTCAACAAAATCAAATAAAGCTGAGGCTGAACAAAGCAAGCAGAATCAAGGTCAGCTTCCTCAAGAATCAAAAATGGAACCTAATTATAGCGAAGCCTCTAAATTAGATTCTGGCTTAGCTTCAGCTTCACTGCCATCGCAATCAAATGAAGGTTCATCGGAAATGAAATTTGATTTTAGTTTAAATTTTGGAAGCGATGATAATCCACCTGTAAAAGAAGAAAACCCTCCAGTTACCAAGAACCAAGAATCAAGCGAGACAAGTAATCCGGTATTGGCAAATTTAGGAATAGTTAAAAATTCTCATAACCAAATTAACGACCCTTCAAATAACGAATTTGATTTTGAAATTGAAAATATTATTGAAGAATATGAAGATGAGCTTAGCGACGAAGATCTTGATGGTGGAGTTTCATCCAGTTCAATTTATAATTTATATATTAAAAAGCAAAATAATGATGAAAATTTTATCAGTAATGATTTTGCAATTAATACAGCTGAAATATCAAAAGAATCATCGGTAAACTCATTAGAACCATCGGTAAACTCATCTCATCAAAGCGATGATTTGAATCTAAGTTTTGCTGATGATTTAAGTATTGCTGATGAAAAATTATTTGGAAATTCTTCATTGAATAATTCTTCATTTACACAACCAAATATTGATATTAGAGATCATGCTAAACAGAATAATCAATCAAATTTATCTGATACAAAAAAATCAGAAGTAACTTTGTTTTCCAGGCTTTCCAGTCAAATTAATAATGATAAATTAGGTGATTTAAATTTAAAAAATACTGATCAAAAAACATCTAACAAAGATGATCATAGTGAATTAGATTTTCATGATGATCTTCATGAAAACAATGATTTAAAAATTGCTGATTTAAATAATTTTAATATTGATAATAATTTAAAAATTGAAGATAATGACAAATCCAATAAGGATAACTCAATTAAGGAAGAATCAGCTCAACAAAATAATAAAAATGAAATTGATTTTGAATTTGAAAAAGAGTTAAATCATCTTGATAGCAATGTTTTATCGATAAATGAACATCATGAAAATAAAATTTTAGCTTCTAATCCTGATTTCAAAAATGATGTTTTGGATAATAAATCATCTTCTTATGATCAAAAAATGCCAAGTGATAATTTGACTCCATCTTCAATTAATGCAAATAATAATGAGCAAATTAAACCATTAACACCCGATAAAGATTCTCCTGCTCAATTCGATAATGAATTGGAAATTGCTTCTGATAAATTATTTGGCATAAATCAGGCCAGTAATTTTTCGAATGAATCTAAAGCAAAGCCATTGAATGACTCAATTAATTTAGTATCGCATGATAATGTTACTAGTGATGAATCTCAATTTTTATCTGCAAATAATTTAGCTAAAAAAAATGAAAATGACATTTTAGAAAATGGCCAACAAAATCAAAATATTGCAGTTAATAACTCTTTTTCTCAATTAAACAATCAACAACATTTTGATAATAATAAATCAGAAATCAAAACAGATTTACATGACCTTGATGACCATAATTTATTGGATGATAATCAGCACTTAGACCATGATTATCATCCAGAAATTAACAAACCGATTCTCCATGAAGATGTTATTTTACAATCCTCAAACTCAATTCAAAAATTACTTGATACAAAATCAATGATGACTGGAATTTCTAACTTTATGCAAAGTCCCTATCCAATTGAAATAGCTGTTCAATTAATGGAGCCTAAGCTTGAACGCTGGATAAATGAAAATCTTGCTGAAATTGTAGAGAAGGTTGTTAGAGAGGAAATATCCAAGATTATTCCCAAAAACTAGTTATAAGTAACTTATTTATTATCTAAGATATTATAATAAAATAAGTTATTTTATAAAAAATTTATTAATTCTATCAATATATAATAACAATAAATATTTATTATTGTAAGTGATAAAGCATCTTTTTATTATGCTCAGTAAGCATAATAAAATTTAAATTTCATGAAGTGATTGTTGGATTATATCTAGAGCTTCTAATATATTTTCCTTGGAGCTAATTAAGGGTGGTAAAATTCTTATAACATTATCCGAAGCTGGAACGGTGAGCAATTTATTATCAATAAATTTTTTAACAATTACTGCATGTTCCATTGATTCATTAATTTTGATACCAAGCATAAAACCAACTCCACGAACTTCGCTGATAATATTTCCAAATTTATTTTTTATATTAATCAGCTCGTTTTTAAAAAAATTGCCATTAATTTTTACATTTTCTAAAAAACCTTCGCTAAGAATAACATCGAGGACAGCATTAGCTACTGACATGGCAAGAGGATTACCCCCATATGTCGTTCCATGAACTCCATATGTCATTCCTTGTGCAGATTTTTTGGTTGCTAAACATGCGCCCAATGGGAAACCTCCACCAATTCCTTTGGCAGTTGAAATTATATCTGGTTTTGTATCGTAAAAATCATAAGCAAATAGATGACCAGTTCTTCCCATTCCACATTGAACTTCATCAAATGCCAATAACATATCATGATCATCACAAATTTTTCTTAATTGCTTAATAAATATTTTATCACTTACGCGAATCCCTTCTTCTCCTTGAATCGGCTCGATTAATATTCCAGCAGTTTCCGAAGTAATGGCATTTCTTACGGCTTCAATATCGCCAAATTCAACATTATCAAAACCTTGAAGAGCTGGTTCAAAACCTTCGAGATATTTCTTTTTTGCTGAAGCTGATATTGCTGCAATAGTTCTGCCGTGGAACGCTCCTTTAAAAGTTATAATACGATATTTTTTTTGATTTATTACATAAAAATATCGACGAATCATTTTAATCGCACATTCAACAGCCTCTGCTCCCGAATTACAAAAGAATGCATGATCAAAAATTTTAGTAGACGTAATTAATTTTTCTGCATAGTTATTTAATTCGTCAGTAGAAAAGATATTTGACACATGCCAAAGTTTTCGTGACTGGCTGGTAATAGCTTCAACCATTTTTGGATGGCAATGCCCTAATGAATTTACAGCTATTCCTGATGAAAAATCTAGATATTTATTATTTTTGCTATCAAGCAAATATACTCCTTGACCACTAACAAAATTCAAATCAAATCTTTTGTGTACTGGTAATAGTTTTGGAGAGGTAAACATTATCAAAAATATTTTTAATTGTAATTTAGCTTGCAAAATTTGCGTTATACAACATGCTTATATTTATTATTTTATAATATAAAATTTAATATTTAAGATCTTTTTTGTGATTATTGATTCATTTGAAAATAAAGAAAAAATTTTACTTTCATTCCTTGAGATAGCTGGTCTTAATGGCTGGAATGAGAATAGCCTTATCATGTCTTTTAAGAAATGTGAAATTGAAGAAAAATATTTATCAATAATTTTCCCTAATTCGTTACTCAGTTTAAATTCTTTTCATATTGATTACTTTAATTTATTAGCTACAAAACAAATTTCATTAATTGATAATTTCAATGATTTACGCATTCGTGACAAAATTAAAGAAATTGTTTTTCAACGTTTTTGTTTAGAAAAAAATCATCGCTTAGCACTAAAAAGATTAGTAAATTTTTATTCAAATCCAAAAAATCTTACGCAATATGGCGTTGGAATTAAGCCAATCTCATTAGCTCTAAAATCATGTTATAAAATTGCTGATAATGCTTGGTTTTCAATAGGTGATAATACAACTGATTTTAATTTTTATAGCAAAAGATTAATACTTGCAAAAGTTATCATGCATTGTTTTTTTGTATTTATTAAAGATGAAGATGATCTAAATAAAACAAAAGATATACTTGAAAATGAAATTGCAAAAATAATGATTTTCAATAAATATAAAAAAAATTTTAAAGATTATGCATGCACTCAAACAGAAATCTTAAAGCATCATTTAGAACATTTTTTTATTAATGAAAATTCAACACCAAAATCTCCTAAAGAAATTTTAAAATCATTACCATTTATCCGTTTATTTAAATTTTAAAATATGTTTAGCTCATTCAATATTGTAGATTTAGTAGTTTTAATTTTTAGCTTGATCTTCGTAATTACAGCTCTTTTACGAGGGTTGATCAAAGAAGTTTTTGCATTTTCAAACTGGGTAATAGCATTCAGCTTATCTTATATTCTGGCTCCATATTTATCTGATTTTTTTAAAAATTATATTAAAACTAAAATTATCGCTGATTTATCTGCACGAGGTTTAATATTTCTTGTAGTTTTTATAACTATTGCGCTATCAACTTCAGGGCTTTGTAAATCACTTCGCGAATCAACTCCTAAAATTCTAGATAAAAGTCTTGGCGTATGTTTTGCTATTCTTAAAACTTTAATTATTTTTGGCTGTGTATATTCAATTTATTTTAACATGTATGGATTTTTGTTGGGCAATAAATTGAATGCTAAAGAAGAAATTGAGGATCCAAAAATCTTAACTGAAGCTAAATCATATAACACTATCAAGCTTTGGGGCAAAATTGTGGATCCTGTTGTTAAATTATTTTTCGATGCTATAGCAAAAAATATGGAGTTTGCAATTGTTAAATCTTTTGAATTTGAAGAAAAGATTAACAAAACAGTTGATGATAAATCTCTTGATGAAGAATTGCTTAAAAATCCCGATATAAAAAATATTAATGCTCAAGAAATTTTAAAAAATCCTAAGCAATTAGATAATCAAATTGAGCCTGGATATGACCAGAAAGATATAGATAAAATCAACAATCTCATAGATAAAATTGATAAAAAATAATATCTTTAATTTTTTAAAAGAATAATTTAAGCTTGTTTTATAACTTGCAAACCCAATATCATTAATTAAATCTTTTAAAAGATTTTTTAAAAATATTTTACCAAATTAATATTTAAAATTTATGTTTGAACTTTCAGGAAAAAAAGCACTGGTTACAGGTGCAACGGGAGGAATCGGCAAAGCTATTTCCAAAGTTTTACTAAGTCAGGGTGCGGAAGTAATTTTATCAGCAACCAAGGAAGAAAAACTTCAGGAATTAGTTATAGAACTTTCTGCTCAAACAACTGCTAAAATTGATTATTTTGCATGTGATTTATCTTGTTCAAAAAGCGTTGATGCACTTTTCGATAGTTGTGAAGAATTATTCGGTCAAATCGATATCCTAGTTTGTAACGCAGGAATAACCAAGGATAGTCTAATTCTGCGAATGAAAGAAGAAGATTTTAATCACGTAATTGATATTAATCTCAAATCAACTTTTATTCTTAATCGTAATTCTATCAAAAAAATGATTAAAAGAAAATATGGTAGAATTATCAACATCACCTCAGTAGTAGCAAGTACTGGAAATCCAGGTCAAGCAAATTATGTTGCATCAAAAGCTGGAATTATTGGTATGTCTAAATCAATGGCATTAGAAGTTGCAAGTAGATCAATCACGATAAATTGTGTTTCACCAGGATTTATCCAAAGTCCAATGACCGATGTTTTAACTGATCAACAAAAAAGCAATATTCTTAATAAAATTCCAGCTAATAGAATGGGAAATCCTCAAGAAATTGCTTACGCAGTTGCCTTTCTTGCAAGCGATGAAGCAAGTTATATTACTGGTACAACCTTGCATGTCAATGGTGGAATGTTAATGTCGTAGGTGAAATTAATTTCATTTATTTAATTAATTTTTTTTAATAAATAAACCAACTACTTTAGTTCAAAATAGTTTAAAAATGTTAAAATAAGTTAATTATTAATTTTATTTATGATAAAAAAATAAATCAATATAAAATAATACAATAATCAAATTTACATAATTTATGTCCAACCTTCACAAAACTAAAGTATTAATAATTGGTTCTGGCCCAGCAGGATATTCTGCAGCGATTTATTGTGCACGAGCTAATCTTGAGCCAATTATGGTAAATGGCAATCAACCGGGTGGACAATTAACAATCACTACTGAAGTTGAAAATTATCCAGGATTTGGCGAGGCGATTCAAGGTCCATGGCTAATGGAACAAATGGAAAAACAAGCTACTCACGTTGGAACTAAAATAATTTACGATCATATTTCGCAAGTCGATTTTTCTAAAAAACCATTTATTCTTAAGGGTGAATCTGGTGATGAATATCAAGCGCAAGCGGTAATAATTTGCACAGGTGCGCAAGCGAGATGGCTTGGACTTGAATCAGAAAAAAAATTTCAAGGTTACGGAGTTTCGGGATGTGCAACTTGTGATGGATTTTTTTTCAAGAATAAGGAAGTAATGGTGATTGGTGGTGGAAATAGTGCAATTGAAGAAGCTCTTTATTTAACCAACCACGCCAGTAAAGTTTATATAATTCACCGTCGTGATAAATTTCGCGGTGAAAAAATTCTGCAAGATCGTCTTTTCAAAAATCCTAAAATTGAAGTTATTTGGAATAATGAGTTGCACGAAGTAATTGGTAACGAAAATCCAAAATCAGTTACTCATGCTAAATTAAAAAATACTGTTGATGGAAAAATTTCTGAAATGAAAATTGATGGAATTTTCATCGCAATTGGCCATAAACCAAATTCCGATATTTTCAAAAATACCGGTTTAGAAATTGATAATGAAGGTTATTTAATTACCAAGCCTAACTCTACAGCAACAAACATTCCTGGGATTTTTGCAGCTGGAGATATTCAAGATAAAATTTATCGTCAAGCAATTACCGCTGCTGGTACCGGATGCATGGCAGCATTGGAAGTTGAAAAATTTTTAGCTGATTAATTTGAGACCAAATTTTTTAAATTATTAAAGAATAATTATATCAATAAAATAAAATAATTCATATTTTAATTTATTGATGATAAATAAAAGAATTTATTAATTATCTACTGCTAACGTCAAATTTCTCCAAATAAATTCGGTAGTAAAAGGCAAGAGTGGAGCAGATGTTTCGCACATCAAGGTCAAAACAGTGTAAAGTACATTATAAGCATCTTGCTTGTCTTGATCAATTTCGCTTTTCCAAAATCTTTGACGATTTCTTCTAATGTACCAATTATTTAAAACTTCGAAAAAATTATTAAATTCTTCACAAGCTAAAACAGTATCATAATTCTGCATCGCCTTATCTATAGCATTTATAGAACTTTTTAATTTTGCCAAAATATAGCGATCTAAAATATTTTTAAATTCATTTTTTAATTCAATTCTTTTGGCACAAATTTTATCAGCATTGGCGTAAAGACAAAAGAAATTGTAAGCGTTAATTAATGGCTTGATTGAAATACGAAAACTATCTTGTATAGCCTTTCCTTCCCTATCGATTTTTAATTCTTGTCCACGCATAACTGGTTGTGAGATCATGTAAAAACGCATCGCGTCACTGCCAACTGATTGAAAAATTTGCAAAGGATCGGGATAATTTTGCAGGCGCTTAGAAAGTTTTTGAGATTTTTCATCTAAAATTGTTCCATGACAAATGACATTTTTAAAAGGTGCGCGATCAAATAATGCGGTCGATAAAACCATTAAAGTATAAAACCATCCTCGCGTTTGCGCAACATATTCGGTAATAAAATCGGCCGGAAAATTTTCTTCAAACCATTCTTTATTTTCGAAAGGATAATGAACTTGCGCATAAGGCATTGATCCGCTTTCAAACCAACAATCAAGGACATCGCTAACCCGACGAAATTCTTCGCCATCTTCAGTAAAAACAATTTCATCAATAAAAGGACGATGTAAATTGTTAATTTTTTGGCCAGAAATTTTTTCAAGTTCAGCAATCGAGCCAAAGACTTTTATTTTGCCTGACTTGCTTTTCCAAACTGGTACGGGACAACCCCAGAAGCGGTTGCGGGTGATTGACCAATCTCTTGCACCTTCAAGCCATTTACCGAATTGTCCATCCTTAATGTGGTTTGGAATCCAATTTATTTGTTGATTTAATTCAACCATACGATCTTTGAAAGCTGTAACCTTAACATACCATGAACTAACGGCTTTGTAGATTAGCGGAGTGTCTGTTCTCCAGCAATGTGGATAATTATGGAGATATTGATCAGTTTTTAGCCAATTATTATTGGTTTTGAGATAGCGAATTATGTCGTCATTAGTGTCGAACACTTGGCGATTTTTTAATGATAAAATTTCAAATTCATTTTGGTCTTTTTTGTCATTTTTTGAAGAGTTATAATTATCAATATCTCCTATGAATTGATATCGATCATTCCCTTCGTTCAATTGATCTCGATCATTCCCTCTCCCTTCCAGGGATAGGGTAGGGTGAGGGTCATTTTGCAAACTTAACCATATTTTGTCTAGCACTCCATTAAAATTTTCAAATATTTCGTTATTCCAAAATCTTAAAACTTTATATCCCTGTTTTTCTAAATTTTTTGTTCTTGATTTATCATGCTCAATATTCTCAGTAGATCCATGTTGCGATCCATCTAATTCGATAATTAAATTTTTTTCTAAACATACAAAATCAACAATGTAATTATCGATTTGATGTTGACGACGGAATTTTTGATTAGTAATTTGACGATTTCTTATTGCTTGCCAAAGTTTATTTTCTAAATCAGTGTCGTTTTTACGAAGATTTTTGGCTAAGTGAGTAAGATTTTTACCCTCACCCCAACCCTCTCCCTGGAAGGGAGAGGAGGTTTTAGAGTTCTCTCCCTGGAAGGGAGAGGAGGTTTTAGAGTTCTCTCCCTGAAAGAAAGAGGGGGTTTTAGAGTCCTCTTGTTCAAAGAAAGAGGGGTTTATAGATTGATTAAATTTAATATCAAAAATTTCGTTTGTAAATTTTCCACCTGCATCTACCGGACAAAGAGTTGGAATACCATTGGCTTTACATAGTAATTGATCGTCTTCGCCAAATCCTGGGGCGATGTGAACAATTCCAGTTCCTTGATCCGCTGTAACAAAATCGCCTTGAAGAATAGTGAATGCTTTAGGATTATTTTTTATTTTTTCGTGATTGGCGAGATAAGGAAAAAGTGGAGTATATTTTAAACCTAACAACTCTTTTCCTGAAATACAATTCATTGCATGAGAAGATCCTAGTTCTTCAATTTCCTTGGAGGAATGGGAAGAGAATAGTTGATCTGACTTGAGATCCGGAATTACAACATCTAAATCCTTGGAGGAAAGGGGAATTGAACTAATGAATCTTTTGGGATAAAGAACATCTAATCTAAAACTTGTGTAACCAGATTGATTAATAGTGTTTGAACAAACCATTATAACTAAAGACTCAGTTTCTAAATCAAAATACATCTGATATCCGGAAATATCTTGATTTACTGCCAAGGCGAGATTTGAGGGTAATGTCCATGGGGTGGTTGTCCATGCTAACAACTTAAAAAATTTAACTTCATGCCCAGCTAATTTTAACTCCTCAATGGTATGCTTAACTGCAGTGATATGGATTGGTATTTCTTTTAAAGTAAAAAAAACAGTTACCGCTTTGCTCGCTTTCTTTCTATACGAATTATCCATTTGCGTTTCAAAATTTGAAAGCGGAGTTTGACACGCCCAGGAATATGGTACGACACGAAAATCTTCATAAAGCAAACCTTTATTGTGAAGTTCTTTAAATGCCCATAAAACCGATTCCATATAGTTTAGATCCATGGTCTTGTAACTATTTTTAAAATCCACGAAACGCCCTTGACGAGTGACATAATTTTCCCAATCACCTGCGTATTTCATTACTGATTTTTGACAAGCATCATTGAATTTTTTTATCCCATATTCTTGAATGGCAATTTGTCCAGATATTGATTTTCCTTCGAGCTTAGTTAATTCTTTTTCAGTCTCCATTTCTACTGGTAAGCCATGAGTATCCCAGCCGAAACGACGTTCAACTTTTTTACCTTTCATAGTTTGATAGCGAGCAACTAAATCTTTTATAAAACCCGTAAGAAGATGACCGTAATGCGGAAGTCCGTTAGCAAATGGAGGGCCATCATAAAACACAAATTCATTTCTTTGATTATTTTGGTGATTGCGACAATTCGTATGGTCTTTTAAGGCGCAACTATCAATGATTGGCGAGGTATTATCTTCATCTAATATATTGGAAAAGTTGCGTATTTCGACAGATTTTTCAAATATTTTTTGATCATTCCAAAATTGCAAAATTTCCTCTTCCATCTTAGAAAAGTTAAAGTTTTGATTGGGCTGTGGATAATTATTTTTTTTGTTCATTTACCAAAAAATTGGTTAAAAAGATTGTTATATTTAAAAGTTTTTTTTTAAATTTATGATATATATTAAAATAATAATTTATAAAAAACTCTTGAGTTTAGGTCAATTAAAAATTACAAATATTTATTAAAGTTAAAAAATTTATATAGAATTAACTGAATAAAACTTTTTAAAAATTATAAAATTAATTTACAAATTAACAATGAATAATTCGCTTAAAAAATTAAGAGTAGGGATAGCAGGTCTAGGAACTGTTGGTCGTGGTGTTTATCAAATTTTACAGAAAGATCGTCAACTTATCGAAAGTAGATCTAATTGTGAAATTGAAGTTACAGCTGTTAGCTCAAGAAGTAACAAGGATTTTATCGATAAGAAAATCAAATTTTATACTAATCCGCTAGATATGGCTGACGATGAAAATGTCGATGTAATAGTTGAATTGATTGGTGGAGTTGATATTGCTAAGGATTTAATTTTACGATCTTTAAAAAATTCTAAAAAAGTTGTAACTGCAAATAAAGCATTGCTTGCAGAACATGGCGCTGAATTAGCTTTGGCTCAGGAAAAATTTCAAGGAGTGATTTTATATGAAGCTTCGGTTGCAGGTGCTAATCCAATAATTAAGGCTTTTCGAGAAGGTTTTAGTGCTAATGTAATAAAAGAAGTTTATGGGATTTTAAATGGCACATGTAATTTTATTCTAACAAAAATGCTTGAAGAAAAGCGTGATTATTCCGCAATCCTCAAGGAAGCCCAACAATTAGGTTTTGCTGAAGCTGATCCTACTTTTGATGTTGAAGGAATTGATACTGCGCATAAAATTGCTATAATTTCGAGCCTAGCTTTCGCAACATTACCAAATTTTAAGGATATTCATATCGAAGGAATTAATAGTTTATCAATTCAAGATTTAGAAATTGCATACGAGTTGGGTTACAAAATAAAATTATTAGGAATATTTAAAAATAATGGCAATAATATTCAGCAAAGTGTATATCCGGCATTGATTTCAAAAAATGAAAAAATAGCCCAAATAGATGGTTCATATAATGCAATATTAACCCTTGGCAGTAATTGTGAATTTAATATGATGGTGGGGCGCGGGGCAGGTGATCTAACAACTGGTTCAGCTGTAGTTGCTGATTTGATTGACATTGCTAGTAATCGAGAAAATAATTTACTTTTTAATGCTAAACTTGCGGATTTAAAAACCGTAAAAACAGTTGATCTTTCTTCAAGAATTGGTAAATATTTTATTAGTTTCATCATTTCAAAAGATCATGCAAATGAAAAAAATTTTATCAAAAAATACTTTGATAATATTTTTGAAATTGAAAAAATAATTTATAAAAAAATTGATGAAAATAATTTTACATGCGCATTAATAACAAATCAAATTTCTGAAGAAAAACTATCTAAAAATATTGCAAATATAGACTCTTCGCAAATTAAAGATTTTAAATTTATTCGCGTTGAAGAAACTAAATTTTAATTAAAAAATTATGGCTGATTTTATTTTAGAAATTTTTAGCGAAGAAATTCCTGCGACGATGCAAAAAATTGCACAAGAAAATTTATTTAAAATTGCCTGCGATCAATTGCAAAGAAATCACCTTAAATTTGATGAAAATCAACTTAACTGCTTTGTAGGACCTTGTCGCATAGGATTTATGCTTAGCAATATATCTCCAACCCAACTTTCACCTAGTCAAAAAAAAATTGGTCCAAAAGTTAATTCTCCTGAAAAAGCGATTAGTGGCTTTGTTAAATCACTCGGTCTCGATAATTTTGATCAGATCCTCCAAGCAGATGGCTATTACTTTTTTGATGTTGCTGAGGTTGAAATTAAAACTTCAGAAATAATTAAAAATTCATTACCGATAATTTTGCAAAAAATGCAAAATACCTGGCCAAAATTAATGCGCTATAATCAAGATAATCTTGAATTGCAATCAAAGTGGATTAGACCTATTCGCAATATTTTATCAATTTTAGATGAATATGTTATAGAATTTAATTTTGCTGGTTTGATAAGTAATGGTCATACATTTACGAATCAAAATCTTGATCAACCGCTTTATATTGACAAGGCAGCTTATTATAAACAAATTCTTGAAAATAATTACGTAATAATAGATTTTAATAAAAGAAAAGAGATTATATTGGATCAAATTAAAAATATTAAAAATAAACATAATATTGACTTGGTTATTGATAATGAGAGTAGTTCGCTGATGAATGAGGTTGTTGGATTAGTCGAAATGCCTGTGATATTGATTGGAAAGATAGATAAACGTTTTTTAGATTTACCTGATGAGGCGTTAATTTTAACATTAGAAAATAATCAAAGATATTTTTGTTGTCGAAATATTGATGGATCGCTTAGCGATATTTTTGTATTTGCGGTCAACAAAAAAAGTGATGAAACTTTTTACAATAAAATAATTAGTGATAATGAGAAACTAGTCAGGGCGAGGTTAAGTGATGTTGAATTTTTTATTGAAGAAGATCTTAAAATTCCACTTTCAAATCGAATTTTGCAACTTAATAAAATAATTTTTCAACAAGATCTGGGTAGCATATATGAAAAAACTCAAAGATTAAAAACATTAGCTAAATTTATTGCTGTTTTTATTCCGCATTGTGATATCTCCTTAATTGATAAAATTGCTGATTTGTGTAAAACAGATTTAACAACAAAGGCTGTAGCTGAACTTCCTGACCTACAAGGAAAAATTGGCAGTTTTTACGCTCTAAAGCAAGGATATGATAGCAAAATTGCTATGGCAATTTATGAACATTATCTGCCAAATTCCAACTCACAGCTTCCACAAACTTCACTTGGAATTTGTCTCGCATTGGCTGATAAAATAGATTCAGTAGTTGGATTTTTTCTAATTAATGAAAAGCCAACTAGCTCCAAAGATCCATATGCACTGCGTCGCAGTGTTCTTGGTATAATTCGCATTGCTATTAAATATGATTTAGCTTTGCCAATTAGAATTTTAATTGAAAAATCATTAAGTAATTATCCATTAAAATTACAAAAAAGATTTTTACAAAGTGAAGAAATAAATTTTTATAAAAATAAGAAAAAATTAATTGAAGAAATTGTAATTTTTTTTGTTGAAAGGTTTAGGATTTATTTAAAAGATCAGGAGTCGATTAGGTCAGATGTATTGAATGTTGTTATTGATGAATATCTTGAAGATCTAGAGGGCAATAGGCTTGTTGATTTTATTTATTTAAGAAAAAAAATTAACTTTCTAAATGAATTTATCTCTTTGGAATCGAGTAAAAATATTATTAATCTTTTTAAGAGATCGGTAAATATTTTAATTATTGAAGAAAAAAAAGATGATTGTAAATTTATTGGAAAGCCCTCGCTTCTAAGTTTAAAAAGCCAATATGAAAAAGCATTAAATTTGTGTATTAAGCAAATTTCAGTAGAATTTAATAAATTAATTTCCAAGGCAGAATTTAATAAAGCCTTTTCATTGCTTCATTTACTGGAAGTTCCATTAAAAAACTTTTTTGATAATGTTACGATTAATGATGAAGATAAAAATCTTCGCGAGAATAGATTATTATTATTATCCAGAATTCGTCTTTTATTCTCTAAAGTTGGTGATTTATCAAAAATTAATCTTATCTAAAATTAAATTTCAAATTCTGTTCTAAAAATTATATCATGAATTATTTAATTGCTTTTCTAGCTAATTGATCGGCTAATTCGTTATAGTGATTTCCAGAATGACCTTTAACCCAATGCCATGATATTTTATGTTTTTGACATTCAATATCCAGCTCTTGCCAAAGATCGCTATTCTTAACTGGTTTTCGATCTGCAGTTCGCCAGCCATTTTTTTTCCATGAAATAATCCATTTGGTGATTCCATCCATTACATATTTTGAATCAGTATAAATATCAACCGGAAGTGTTTTTTTAACATTTTTTAAAGACTCGATAACTGCAGTTAATTCCATGCGATTATTTGTGGTATCTTTATTTGCTCCACTAATTTCTTTTTTATGATCTTTGTAAAGCAAGACTGCTCCCCATCCACCTTTTCCGGGATTTCCAGAACATGCTCCATCAGTATAAATTTTAATAATTTCAGTTATATTTTCCATAAGTTTGTGGAGATAGATTTGTAAATTTATGATAATTTTTTTGATGTTTTAACTGCCTGTGAAATTGCATTTTGCAGTAATTTATGTAGTGAGTTATTTTTAGTTAAACGGTCAATGGCCGATGCGGTTGTTCCTTTTGGACTTGTAACCTTGTCACGTAAATTTTTAAAATTATTTGAGCCATTGAGAGATAATGCACTGCCGTAAATAAGTTTTTGAACGAGATTAATTGCCAAATTATTTTCAATTTTTTGAGTAGTGGCAATATTTACTAAAATTTCTGCGATAAGAAAGATATAGGCTGGGCCAGATGCAAAAATTGCCGTAAAAATATGAAATGATTTTTCATCACTAATTGCAAAATATATGGCAAAATTTTTAAAAAGATTTTGAAAAAAACGATCTTCATTTATAGAAATTGTTTTGGAGTTATAATATGGGATTATGCCTTGATCTTCATGGATCAAAATATTTGGCATTATACGAATAATTTTTGTTTTTTTAGAAAATATTTTTAGAAAAAAATTAATTTTTTTACCAGCTAAAGTTGAAACAAAAATAGTATCTTCATCAAATATTTTTGTTTGAGATAATTCCTTTAAAATTATCTCAGAATTTTGGGGTTTAATGCAGATAAAAATAATATCAGCTTTATAATTATTCGGTAATTGTGAAAAATTTTGATGATATGAAATTCCTTGAATTTGATTATTCAAGCTAGGTTTAACAACTCGAATTTGTTGATGTGAAAAAGAATTGTTGGCAATAAATTTACCAAGCAAAATAGATCCCATATTTCCGCAACCTATAAATAAGACATTGTTAAACATATTTGAAAGTAATTATTTTATTAATTGTTGTAGAAAAAAAATTATTTTAATTTATTTAATTTAAAATAAACAATAAATAACAAGATTACGCTTTTCTTGAAGCAATACCCTGTTTGATTTCTGCAATAGCCTTGGCTGGATTTAAACCTTTCGGACAGGATTGAGCGCAATTCATAATTGTATGACAACGATAAAGCTTGAATGGATCTTCTAATTCATCAAGTCTCTGAGCGCTTGCCTCATCTCGTGAATCAACAATCCAGCGTTGTGCTTGTAGCAATATAGCTGGACCAAGATATTTATCACTATTCCACCAATAGCTAGGACATGAAGTTGAGCAACAAGCGCATAAAATACATTCGTAGAGTCCATCAAGTTTTTCTCTTTCTTCGGGAGTTTGGATACGTTCTTTGTGAAGGTTGCTTGGTTCTTCAGCTTGAAGCCATGGCTTTATTGACTTATATTGTTCATAAAAATGAGTCATGTCTGCAACTAAATCCTTAATAACTGGCATATGTGGGAGTGGATAAATCTTAATATTCTCTGATTTATCACAATCATTAATCGCTTTGGTGCAAGCTAATGTGTTTGATCCATCTATATTCATTGCGCATGATCCACAAATTCCTTCGCGACATGATCTGCGAAAAGTTAAGGTGGAATCTTGGTGTGATTTCATTTTAATTAACGCATCAAGAACCATTGGCCCGCAGTCATTTAAATCAATTTCAAACTTATCAATATGGGGATTTTTTTTATCAATATCCTCAGGATCATAACGATATACTTCAAATATACGAATATTTTTATCGTGCTTTTTACCAGTAATTTTTTCGTTTGAGTTGACTTTATGAGTCCTGCCAATTTTATTATCAATTTTGGAATTTTTTGGTAAAGTAAATTCTGCCATATTTTTTAAATTAAATTTTTAATTTTCGCTATAAATCTTGAAACTAATTATGTAACCATTATTCGCGGAAATCTTTTCTTGTGAAATTTTAATTATTGAATTTTCAATTTTATAACTAAGTGATTTACCATTATTTATGGCATCCTTAATTTGTTGATTTATTGGAATTCCTAATAATTTTTTGCTAATAATTTCTGAAATTTCTAATAATTTTTTTTGCATTAAGCGTGAGTAATTATGATCCTTTACCTCAGCTTTAATTTCGATATTTTTAACTTCTTGTTCATCGCCAGTTGCTTGATACGTAAAGTTAAGCGGAGCATCAATTTCTGAAATTGAAAGTTTATTTGCGCAACCCCATTGATTTTCATAGAGATCATTTTTTTTCCATGATAATTGGGTTTTTAAACCTTGCTCTTTAAGGAAATTGCATACTTGATTTGTCGAGATTTTTAGACTCGATGCTTCAGCTTCAAAGCTTAAAAAAAATAGTGAAATTATAATTCGTGATAATATGTTAAACTTTAACAAATTATATTGATAAAAAAATCTTTTCATAAATTTAAGGATAATTGATTATAAATAAAAAAAATTAATAAACACGTTTTTTAGGCGGAAATGATGAAACCGCATTGGTTAAAGGTTTTAAAATTACTTCTCGATAATCAACGCTGGTATTGGCATTTTCATCACACCACATGATAGTGTGTTTTAGCCAATTTTCATCATCGCGCTCTTTAAAATCATCACGAGCATGTGCACCACGACTTTCTTGTCGATTAAGAGCGCTAGCAATTGTAATAAATGCTTGAGATCTTAAATTATCAAGTTCCAAAGCTTCAACTAAATCACTATTCCATACTAATCCACGATCAGAAATTTTAAGATCGGCAAAATTTTTATAAATATCGAGCATTTTTTCAAAACCTGTTTCAAGAGTTTTTTGAGTTCTAAAAACTGCTGCATGAGTTTGCATGCAATTTTGCATTTCGCTGCGAAGATGGGCTGTGGTTTTATGACCATTGGCATTACGAATTTTATCCAATCTAGCAATTGATTCTTCGCCAGCATTATCTTCGAATTTTTGATGTTTAGTATTTTGTTTTACTAATTCAGTAGCGCGTTGTGCAGCGGCTCTTCCAAAAACAACTAGATCTAGTAGTGAATTAGAGCCAAGACGATTAGCACCATGGACTGAAACGCATCCAGCTTCGCCAATTGCCATTAATCCTGGCACTATTTCGGTCTTACCATTTTTGACATTAAGCACTTCGGCCTTGTAATTTGTCGGAATTCCACCCATATTATAGTGAACAGTTGGCAGAACTGGAATCGGTTTTTTAGTTACATCAACACCAGCAAAAATTTTTGCTGTTTCAGAAATTCCCGGTAATCTTTCATGGAGAACTTTTGGATCAAGATGATTTAAATGAAGATAAATGTGATCTTTGTTTGGACCAACTCCTCGTCCTTCCATAATTTCCATAGTCATAGCTCGCGAAACAACATCGCGACTTGCTAAATCTTTGGCATTTGGAGCGTAGCGCTCCATAAATCTTTCGCCTTGTGAATTTACTAAATATCCACCTTCACCACGTGCTCCTTCAGTAATTAAACATCCCGAACCATAAACACCAGTTGGATGAAATTGAACAAATTCCATATCTTGCAATGGAAGACCAGCACGAACAACCATTCCACTGCCATCACCAGTACAAGTATGAGCGGAAGTTGCTGAAAAATATGCTCGACCATAACCACCGGTTGCTAAGACCACTAAATGAGCTTTGAAACGATGAATCGTTCCATCGACCAAGGATAGAGCGATTACTCCACGACAAATGCCATTTTCCATTATTAAATCTAAAGCAAAATATTCGATAAAAAATTGCGCTTGGTATTTTAGTGATTGTTGGTAAAGTGTATGTAAAATTGCATGACCCGTTCGATCAGCTGCAGCACAGGTTCTTTGTGCTGGTCCACCATCACCATAATTTTTGGTCATTCCACCAAAGGGACGTTGATAAATTTTTCCTTCCTTAGTTCTTGAAAATGGTACTCCGTAATGTTCAAGTTCAATTATTGCATCAGGTGCTTGTGAGCACATATATTCGATTGCATCTTGGTCACCTAACCAATCGGAACCTTTGATAGTGTCAAACATATGCCATCGCCAATCATCCTCGCCCATATTTCCAAGGGCCGCTGAAATGCCACCTTGCGCAGCAACCGTGTGTGAACGAGTTGGGAATACTTTTGAAATACAAGCAGTGTTTAAACCTTTTTGTGCCATACCAAAAGTTGCGCGGAGACCAGCGCCTCCAGCACCAACAACCACAACATCAAACTCATGATCGATAATTGCATAATTGCCAATTTTTGTTTGCTGCATTTTGAAAAAAATTAAGTTATATTTATAAAAAAATTTATATTTTTAGCTAAGTAAATGTAAGCGAAGTATTGCAATTACTGAAGCAACTGCTGTTAATATTGAAGTAAAATTAACAAGCATTATGTAAAAATAAATTTTAAAACTATTGGTAATGTAATCTTCAATGATAACTCTCATTCCAAGAGAGCCATGATATAGTGAAGTAGTAATCAATAAAATTCCCATTACTGCATTAAAAGGATAAGCAAAAAATACTGGAAGGTAACCTTGCGGATCTTGTAAGATTTCAACGAAGGATAATGTTAACCAAATCGTCAAAGGGATGAGTGCAATTGCTGAAAAGCGTTGCATTAGCCAATGGCTTGATCCAGATTTTGTCGATGGGGCAATTTTTATTTTATTCATAAAAAATTAAAATAATTTTAAGTATACAACTGATGAAATTGAAATAATGGTTAGAGCTAATGCGCTAATAATTACAATGATGGCATTACGATTTGCAATTTTTAAATCAAACCCCTTGCCCATATCCCAAAATAAGTGACGAATGCCATTACAGAAATGATAATATAATGAGAAAGTTATGGCTATTGCTGCAAGAGTAAAAATACTGCGCATAACCGTCATCATTAGACAATCACATGTTTCAGTTTCACCGACATTAATTTTAGTGCTGTAAAAAACAATGAACCAAGCAATAAGAATTACTGAAAAATAAAGTGCAACTCCAGAAAGTCGATGAAATATTGAGGTAAGAGATGAAATGTTCCAGCGGTAAATTTGAATATGTGGGGATGTTGGACGATTCGATTTCAAACCGGTTTGTTCTTTTTTTTTCTTAATCATTTTCTTTAAAAAATTGTTTGAAAATATTTTTGTACTTTAAAATATTGTTTTAATCATTACAACATTTTTTTATAATAATTTGATATTTTAAAATTAAATTATACATTACAAAAAAAATATGGCTATAATGAAAAAAATGACAGAATTAAATTTAAAAAAAATAGCTTTTGGCATTGGTTCTAATCTTGGTAGAAGAGAGGAAAATATTAAAATCGCAATTACAAAATTGCAAAATGCCCTACTTCTAGGTGATGTTAAAATTTCAAACTTTTATGCTAATATGGCATTATTACCGCCTAATGCCAATGAGTCATGGAATTTAGAATTTTTAAATATTGCGGTTATTGCTAAATTCGACAGAGAAAAATTTCCTCCATTTTTAATTTTAAAAATTATTAAAACCATTGAAAATGAAATAGGCAGAAGGGATTCTCCGAGATGGTCTCCTCGTGAAATTGATATTGATATTTTGGCGATTTCAGATGAAGAAATTATTGATGAAAATGATTTACAAATCCCTCATAAAGGTCTTTTTTTGCGCGATTTTTTTTACAAAACTTTCGGTGAAATTGATCAAGAGTGGCTGAGAAGTATTAGGAATAACTTATGATATTTCCTAAATAATTTTTTTAATTTACCCTTGTTTTATTTTTTTTAAATATTATCTAAAAAATAGCTTAAAATTTACTAAATTTAATCATCATAAATTATGAATCTCGATAAATATACTCAAAAAGCGCAAGCAATATTATCAAGTGCCCAAACCTTGGCATTGGCGATGTCCCATCAAAAGTTAAATTGTCAACATTTGCTAAATGGAATTGTTGAAGATGATGATAATCTTGGTCATAAAATTGTCCAATTAAGCGATGGTAATTTTGAAATTTTGAAAGCGGAAGTTAAAAATTCTCTTAATCAAATTCCCAAAGTAGAGGGAAGTGGAGCAGGTGGATTATCTCTATCTTCAGATCTTGCTAGAGTAATGATGTTAGCAGAAAAAATAGCGCAACAAAATTCCGATCAATTCATTACTGCTGAAATTTTACTCCAAGCAATTTTGGAAGATGATAATAATGAAGGAGCAAAATGCTTAAAAATTTCTGGAGTTACTATAAAAGCACTTCGACAAGCGATTAAAACTATTCGTGCTGGTAATAAAGCTGATTCCCAAACTGCTGAAGGAACTTATCAAGCGCTTGAAAAATATGCGCAAGATTTAACAAAAAAAGCCCGTGAAGGCAAGATTGATCCGGTTATTGGCAGAGATGAGGAAATTCGTAGAACTATGCAAGTACTGTCGCGAAGAACTAAAAATAATCCTGTATTAATCGGACAACCTGGAGTTGGAAAAACTGCAATAGTTGAGGGTTTAGCACAAAGAATTGTTAATGGCGATGTTCCTGAAAGTTTAAAGGATAAGAGGATTATGGCTCTTGACATGGGGCAATTGATCGCCGGAGCAAAATTTCGTGGAGAATTTGAGGAAAGATTAAAGGCAGTTTTAAATGAAATCGAAAATAATTCGGGAGTAATTTTATTTATTGATGAATTGCATTTATTGGTTGGAGCTGGGAAAGCCGAAGGCTCGATGGATGCCTCAAATCTTCTAAAGCCAGCATTAGCTCGCGGAACTCTTCATTGCGTTGGCGCAACAACGCTTGATGAATATCGCATGCATATTGAAAAAGATGCTGCTCTCGCTAGAAGATTCCAAGCGGTTTATACTGAGGAACCTTCTGTTGAAGATGCAATTTCAATTTTACGAGGAATTAAAGAAAAATATGAAGTTCATCATGGAATTAAAATAAAAGATTCGGCATTAGTATCTGCTGTTATTTTATCACATCGCTATATAACTGATCGCTTCCTTCCTGATAAGGCTATTGATTTAATAGATGAGGCAGCCAGTTCACTTAAAATTGAGCTAGATTCAAAACCAACTGAATTAGATGAGATGGATCGCAAAATTATTCAACTTAAAATTGAATCCGAGGCATTAAAAAAGGAAACAGATCAAGCTTCCAAAGATCGTTTAAAAAAAATTAGTGATGAATTATTAAATCTAGAAAAAAAATCTAGCGATCTTACTTTTTTATGGAGTACACAAAAAAATAAACGCCTAAAAATTAATGAAATAAAAAGTAAAATTGAATTATCAAAATTCGAATTAGAAAAAGCTCAAAGAGAAGGTAATCTTGCCAAGGCAGGAGAAATTTCCTATGGTAAAATTCCCGAACTACAACAAGAGTTAATAAGTCTAGAAGAATTGGTAAAGGGAGATGATCTAATGCCTGAAGCAGTAAGCGAAGATGATATTGCAGAAATTATTGCAAAAATTACTGGCATTCCAGTTGATAGAATTTTATCAGGAGAAAAGGAAAAGCTATTAAAAATGGAAGAGTTAATGACCCAACGCGTTGTTGGACAAAGTCAAGCGTTGATTGCCATATCAAATGCTGTTAGACGTTCTCGAGCTGGTTTACAAGACGCAAGAAGACCAATCGGATCTTTTTTATTTTTAGGTCCAACTGGAGTTGGAAAGACTGAGGTTTCAAAAGCATTAGCAGAATTTATTTTTGATGATGAAGGTGCAATGCTTAGAATTGACATGAGTGAATTTATGGAAAAACATGCAGTTGCACGATTGATTGGCGCACCTCCAGGATATGTTGGATTTGAGAAGGGTGGAGTTCTTACAGAGGCGGTTCGTCGTCGACCTTATCAAGTAATATTATTTGACGAAGTTGAAAAAGCGCATCACGATGTTTTTAATATTTTGCTCCAAGTGCTAGATGATGGAAGGCTAACTGATTCGCATGGCAGAGTAGTTGATTTTACAAATTCATTAATAATTCTAACATCTAATCTTGGGTCGCAATATACTAATCAAGCTGATGTTGAAGATGAGGATGAGTTATCAAAATATAAAATAATTGAAGATGTAAATAGCAAGGTAATGGAAGAAGTTAGAGGACATTTTCGTCCAGAATTTTTAAACCGCTTAGATGAGATTATTATTTTTAATAAACTTTCGCGAAGTGATATGGATTTAATTGTAAAAATACAATTTTCGCGATTAGCTAAAAGATTGCAGTTGCGTAATATTGTAATTACCCTAGAAGATAGCGCTAATCATTATCTGGCAAATAAGAGTTATGACTCGCAATATGGAGCGCGTCCTTTAAAAAGAGTAATTCAAAGAGAGATTGAAAATATCTTGGCAGAAAAAATTTTACGTGGTGAAATTAAGGATGGACAAAAAATTATAGTAAAGTTTAAAAATGAAAAACTTAATTTTGTGGAGTTTTAACTATGAAAATACCTAAAGTTTTGGTAATTGCTGGATCTGATTCATGCGGTGGAGCTGGACTTCAAGCCGATCTTAAAGTGATTGCATTGCATAATGTTTATGCTGGAGGCGTATTATCATGTTTGACGGCGCAAAATACTCAAAGGGTTTTTGCAATTCATGAAATTCCCTCGGAATTTTTACGTCAACAAATATCAGCAGTTCTTGAAGATATCGATTTCGACGTAGTAAAAATTGGCATGCTTGCAAGTCAAGAAATCATTGAAGTAATCGTTGATGAGCTATTTAAAAAAACCAATAATATTCCAATAATTTTAGATCCAGTTATGGTTGCAACATCTGGTGACGTTTTACTAAAAAATAATGCCATTGAAGCATTAAAAAATAAATTGTTAAAGCGATCATTTCTGGTAACTCCCAATATTGATGAAGCACAAATTTTAAGCGAAATGAAGATTAATAATTTGGATGATATGTATGAATCAGCTAAGATAATCAAGTCTTTAGGAGTGAAAGCAGTTTTAATTAAAGGTGGACATCTTAATTTTGCAGATAATAAAATTCATAATCTTTTGCTCGACGAAGAAAATAAAATTCATATAATTAGCAATGAAAAAATTGCTGTCGAAAAAATCCATGGTAGTGGTTGCAGTCTTGCTAGTGCAATATCCGCTAATATTGCTAAAAAAATTAGTTTAGTTTTAGCCTGTCAAAAAGCCAATGAGTTTATATTTCGCGCTATAAAAAATTTTCAAAAAGTAGGGAAGGGTAGCAATGTATTGGGCTTGATAAATGAAAATCTTTTATAAAATAATAAATTAAAATATCTAATTAAAATAAAGTTAAACTTAACTATAGTTAATGTAAAATAATATTTTAATTAAGTTTGAATCAAAAAATTTATTTAAATTATAATTTTATCATTAATTTTGCAACGTCAAGCATTCTAACTGAAAATGCCCATTCATTATCATACCAAGAGCAGACTTTTACTAAATTATCGCCAATAACTTTCGTTTGCGTTGAATCAAAACATGAAGAATAGTTGCTATGATTAAAATCAATTGATACCAATGGTTCATCTATATATTGTAAAGCTCGTAACATATTCCCATGACGAGAATTATTAATAATTGAATTCACTTCCTCTATTGAGGTTTTGCGTTTGGCAATAAAATTTAAATCAACCATCGATACATTGGGAGTTGGGACGCGAATCGCAACACCATCAAGTTTACCTTTTAGTTCAGGCAATACTAGACCAATAGCTTTAGCTGCACCAGTTGATGTAGGAACCATTGACATAGCGCAAGCTCTTGCTCTGCGAAGATCTTTATGAGCATTATCAACGATATTTTGGTCATTAGTATATGCATGTATTGTAGTCATAAAACCTTTTTCAATGCCAATATTATCATTTAAAATTTTAGCAATTGGCGCAAGGCAATTAGTTGTACAAGACCCAATCGAGATTATGTGATCAGATTCATTTAGTTGATCATCATTAACCCCAAAAACAATTGTTTTGACATTATTTTCTTTGGCAGGCGCAGAAATTATTACTTTTTTGGCTCCAGCTTCAATATGCTGGCTAGCATCTGTAAGCGAGGTAAATGCACCCGTACATTCAAAAACAAGATCAATCTTCATTTCAGCCCATGGCAATTTTTTTGGGTCACGTTGATTGCATAATAAAATTTCTTTATCATTGATAAAAAGTTTATTATTATTTAGTTCAACTTTATGATTAAATTTTCCATGGACAGAATCATAACGAAGAAGGTGTTGAAGGGTTTCCACAGGAGCTGATGAATTGATAGCAACGAGCTCTATATCATTAAAATTTTCTTCATAAATGGCACGCACAATTGCGCGTCCAATTCTTCCGGGTCCATTAACTGCAACTCTAATTGTCATAATATTATAAATTTAATGTTATTACTTTGATGCCTTGATATCGTAATAGCCAAGAGCATTTCTAAAATCTTCTAAGTTTATTTTAGCGGTGATTTCTTTTTGTTGTCCGCGAACATTAAAGCGTAAAAATAAAAAATCACCTGTTTTCATTTGTAAAAATAATAAATTTTTTTGCTGGTCATCTAGCGGTATTAGACCAAAATCTTTATTAGTTAGATTTTTAGAAAGTATAAGATCATTTTGATCAACACGGAATTTAACGAAGCTATTGGTAGTAATTTGCGGAATTACGATAAAAAATTGATTGGCATATTTGGCGACTGGTTGAAGAGTTATAACCGATGAATTGTCAAAAAATTTACTAGCAATTTTGCAATGTGAATAACTCATCATATCATCAATTTCGCAATAAACTTTCCATTCACCGAATGATTTTTCGTCATTTCGAACGTCAATTACCTCTGCAGTCGCTAAAGAGGTTAACGTTAGGATTAAAAGAAATTTTAAAAAAATTGTTTTCATAAATCGTAAATTAGCTATGCAACAAATTGATTATTGAATAGTTTTATTGGTATTTTTATAAGGATTGCTAAGCTTACTTGCTTTTGCTGAGTTTGTTTTTCCAGGATGAAATATACTAGTAATTTTGTTAAGTAATTTATCAGTATGATCATTCATTTTATCGAGAATATTTAATATTTGTTTAACATTACTTGGATGATTTATAATTCCCTTGAGCTTATTATTATGCATAGTTATTTTGTATTTAAGGTTAGGTTATTTAATGAATTACTTTATTCGATATTTTTTTAAAAGATATCCAGTAACTTCATTTAATTCTTCAGTTGTTAATATTTTATCGTAAATTATCAATTCAGATAACATACCAAGAAACGGTCTTGCAAGATTAGTTGGCAAAAGGTTCCCAATAAAAATAGTAAGATTAGCAGAGGTTAGAGCTGGAACACTTGCGAGAGAATAAGCTGGATCTGTATACTCAACGCCATTAGAATAAAATTTTGCTTTATTGGTTTGATTATTTCTGATATATGCATAAATGTAATCTTTTTTATCATTTACAATTCCAACTGAATTTGCGTAATTATCATTTTCTGGTGATCCGCTCGAGGCTCTATGAAGAGCTCTCATTCTGCGATTAAGTCCAAGATAAGCTGCTACTGGTTGTTGAATTTCAAAATAAATTAGGCCAGCTTGAGAGAAATCGCCAATATTAATTATCCCTGATGAACTTGGATGAATTGTAGAGGCTTGAAAAACATAAAAAAAAGTATAATTAGCCCCGATCTTAAAATTATAAAGAAACATGTGAGAGTTATTGAAGATGATAGAAGGAAGGCCATTAATTCCTGATTCTGTATAAGTTGGTTGATAGGTTGGATTTGTTGAAACAAACTGATATTTATCAGAAGATAGTGGATTAATATTATTCCAAGCCGTAACTTTGTTGTCGGTAATAAGGGTGGTATCGAAACTTTTTTCTAATGAGGTTTCAAACCATACAACTAAATTTGGAATAGCTGGAACGACAGATGAAGCTGTCATGGATCTGGCTCCGGTTAATTTGATTTCTTTTAACAACCGAGAATAGTTAGTAAGTCCAGCAACTATGATTCCAATTATTAAAATAACCATTGATAATTCTATTAAGGAAAAAGCATTTTTTCTTAATGATTGTTTGAATGAGGCTGATTTCATTAATTATTATTAAATAAAAAAGGTAAAATTATTCATTTTAAAAATTTAAAATTAAACTTTTTATGTTAGAAAAAATATATTATTTTATAAATTAAATTACCATTTATGATTAAAGTGATTACTATATTTGCTTGTTTTGTGGTATATTTCCAAGTCTCTTTTTATGAGGTGATGATGGCTCTCTAAAATTAATCTTATTTATTAAATTTCTATTATGTTTTTGCATTTCGCAAAGAATACGAATCATTGGTTTGATAGAATTTATAGTTTCTGAATCTGCAATTTTATTAAGAGAATCACTCATAAAATTGATAGAAAGTAATTAAAGATTATATTTTACATTATTTTTTTTAAAAAGATAAGGATTTATCGTTTGAAATTAAACGATTATAAAAATTTTACCATAATGATTTTCGCTGATTTTACCATAATGATTTTCGCTGAATTGATAAAAAAACAAAAAATGAACTCATTCATTTTCAAAATTTAAAATTAAATTTTTCCACATCTCATATTTTTCAACCGGTAAATTTCGTAAAGGACTGCATAGTTCGAGAGCTTTTTTAACATTATCAATCATAGCTTTATATTCACTATTTAAAGGATTTAAATAACGTTTTTTATCAATCAAAGATTCAAACTTGGACTGAATGTAACCATCTTTAGAAATTTCTACCTCAACAATAAATTTTAAATTACTAACATTCTTAGACTGTTGAATAGCGTGATGGTAACACATTTTTAACTGCGATAAAATATTTAGTTTTTCACGTGATGATAAGCCACTATTTTCAACTGTTTTTCCATTATTTTTTACCTCTTTGGGATTATTATCGTCTTGGTTTTCAGAAAGATTTTTATTTTTTTCTTCAATAATTTTTTCTTCTTTTTTTACGATATTCTTTTCATCAATATTTTGTTGAGGATCTGGATTTGTGATTTTCTTAGGGTTAATTATATTTTGATGTTCACTTGTATTAACTTCAGTAGAAGAAATTGTTTTTTTCTGCTCAATAAATTTTTCTATTTTTTTTTGCTGAACTATTTCTTGCTCTTTAGCAGTCTTTAGATCAGATAGCGTCGATTCAGAAATTAAATGTTCAAAACCAATGAATAATTCTTGATCGCTATTTTTATTTATTGATTTATTGGTAAAGCTATAGATTGCCAATAAAATTATAAGTGAATGAAGAAATATTGAGTAAAAATAATTTTTAATCATTTGGCGACGTCAGTTACTAAAACTATTTTGCTATATCCAGCAATTCCAATCAAACTGACTATGTCCATAACCTTTCCATAATCAAGAGACTTATCGGCTCTTACAAAAATTTTAGTTTCAAAATTACTGGAAGTTAATTTTAAAAGATTGGAGGCTAGCTGTCCAATTTTAATTGGATTTTCCTGTAAATATAGCGAACTATCAGATTTAATTGATATAGAAATTGGAATAATATTTTCACTGGTGGATTTAGAAGCTCCTTTTGGTAAATTAATTTTAACGCTACTTGTCATCATCGGCGCTGCAACCATAAATATTATTAAAAGCACCAGTAATATATCTACAAAAGGCGTTATATTAATCTCACTAATCGCAGATCTCTTTTTAAATTTATCTTGTTTGTTAATGTTAAAAGCCATAAAAGGGATGCTCAAATTATTAATATAAATACTAAAAATTATCGTCTTTAATAATAAATAATTTATTAGGAATAGCGCTTGTAAAATCAATATTCTTAAGGGTTACCGAAACAATTTGACCAAGATCATTTTTAACTTCCATTTTAACAAATTCTAGAGGAGAATTTTTAAAAATTAAACTAAATTCCCCTGCCTCTTTACGATTTTTTTTAAGAAGAGATATTTTGGTAAATTCATTTGTTTTTTCAAAGTTAGTAATTTGAATATCCTTGCTTGAAAAGGAAATATTTGGACGTGTTAAAAATGAAGCAGGAGTAGTGTTGGTACTAATCCTTGAGATTTCATCCAACTCAATGTCGTGATATGATAAAATTGCTCCATTAACTACGATAACAATTTTTGGATTAGCTAAATATTCAACCCGCATCTTACCTGACTGATCTTTGTTACGAGATAAATAAAATTTGCCACTAACATAATTTTCAGATGTATTTTGTGTAAAATTAGCAGTAAGATTTGAAATATTATTTAAAAAATCTTCAATATTTTTTATATCTTCTTGATGCTCAGAAATTTTTTGTGATAAAGGAATATTTTCCTTGGCAATAGAGGAGCTTTCTCCAATAAGGACAAATGAACATAGAGCAACGCTAATAAATATTGACCTAAGCCAATATTTATTTACGGTAATGTTATTAAACTTCTTTTGAATAATATATTTTTTCATCTAATCCACCTTCGGTTTTATCAACTATTAGAGTGATAGCACTATCACCAGTTATGTTAATTGCAGTTCTAACCATATCAAGAATTCTATCAACTCCAAGAATTATTCCAATTCCTTCGATTGGAAGATTTACCGAAGTTAAAACCATACTCATAAAAATAATTGATCCACTAGGAATTCCAGCGGCACCAATTGAACCAAGAGTGCAGGTTAAAACTAGCATTAAATAATTTTGATAAGTTAGATCTATTCCATAAGCTTGAGCAAAAAATAATGCACAAATACCTAGGTAGATAGCAGTACCATCCATGTTAATGCAAACTCCAAGAGGTAATAAAAAATTGGAATTAGTTTTGGATACTCCCATGCGATCTTGTAATTGGCTCATCGCCGTTGATAAGGTAGCTTTACTGCTACTAGTTGCAAAGGCAAGCGATTGGGTAAGTAAGATTTTTTTATAAAATGGAATTGGGGAAATTCTCGCAAAAAATAAAATCATTAATCCAAAAATTAAATATTGAAAAGCGCATGCTGATAAAACTGCGATAATTAATTTAGCAAGTGCTTCTAAAATGTCCGTTCCTTGCGTACCGATAACCCAAGCTATGAAACCAAAAACTCCAAGTGGTGCAAGTTTAATAATGATTTCGATCATTTTAAAACTAACTTGCGAAGCAGAGTAAATAAATTCTTTTAATGGACGAGCTTTTTCACCAACAGTATTGATAACAATTCCTGTGAAAATTGAGAAAATAATAATTTGTAAAAAATTATCAGTTGCCATTGCGTGAATTGGGTTAGTAGGAATAAGTCCAATTAAAAATTCAGTAATTGAAGGTGGAGTTTTGTTTGCTAAAGCAGCTGGTTGGCCGTTTGTTTGAAGAATTGAACTTAAATCAACCCCAGCACCTGGTTGAAAAAAATGACCAGCAGCTAAGCCAATAAGAACAGCAAAAATTGCAGTTAGGATATAAGCGCTAAATCCTTTGATTCCAATGCGTGTAAAGTTTCCTTGTCCATGCATTGAAGTAATTCCTGATAGTAATGCGAAAAAAATTAGCGGCACAATAACCATCTTAATTAGGCTAATAAATACAGTACCAAAAATTTTTAAATCAGCTGCTTTTTCCTTAAGCACAAATCCAGAAATAATTCCTAATACCAACCCAATTAATACTTGTTGCCATAATTTCATAATCTATATTGATTTTAGTTAATAAAACTTTTGCAATTATATCGACACATTTTAAATAAAACTCTGGATGATTAGTTGCAAAAGCAAGAATTGTTGAGACCTTCAAATTAAAAATAGAATTTAAAACACTAAAAGGATGTATTTAAAACTAAGTTAATAATAAGGGGTGGCGTTGATAACAATTCAAATAATTAAATACACTTCAGCTAATTTAAAAAAAAATTGCAACTAATTTTTTTTATAATGTTTTAATAATTGTTATGATTAATAGGTTTTTAGATTTTTAAACTTAGTGATTACCATTGATAGATATAGCTCATAGGCATAAAATTATTATTATCATTACTAAAATAATAAAATAAGTTTTTTTATCTATTTATAGGCTCTTTTAACTTTTTTTTAGACTTACAACTTTTTTTTAAGAAAATTAAATTTAGATTTTGACTTTTAAAAAAATAATAATTTGATGGTAATATGGAATTGAACTAATCTTAATTTTAATTTAAATTTTTATAAAATGAAAAAAATATTTAACAGTTTTTTATTTGTAATAATGCTTTCTCTTGCTGTGGAGTCTGTAGCTTCAACGCGATACGTTTCGATTGGAACTGGAGCTATTACAGGGGTATATTACCCTGCAGGTGGAGCAATTTGTAGACTTTTAAATAGAGGTCGTAAAGCTCACGGAATAAGATGTTCAGTTGAGTCAACAGGTGGATCAGTTTCAAATCTAAATGCAATTCGTAATGGCGTAATTGATTTTGGTATTGTCCAATCCGATTGGCAATATAATGCCTATAACGGTACGGGTTTTTTTGCCGATCAAAAACCATTTAAAGAATTAAGATCTGTATTTTCACTTTATACCGAAACTTTTACTCTAGCGGTTTCAGAAAAATCTGGAATTAAAAAGCTTGATGATATTTTAAATAAGAGAATCAATTTCGGTCCACAAGGTTCTGGGATGTATGCCACTATGGAAGTGTTAATGACTGTTAAAGGTTGGAATAAACAAAGTTTTGCAAATATTACCTATCTTCAACCATCTGAGCAGCCAAAAGCGTTGTGTGATGATAAGATAGATGTTATGATTTATGCTTCTGGAAATCCTAATGGAGTTCTTCAAGAAGCTACGCAAACTTGTAAAGTTAGAATTATTCCAATTGATCGCGAAACAATAGATAAGTTAGTTCAAGTAAATTCATTTTACGTAAAAGCAATTGTTCCAGGTGGTATGTATGCTGGAAATCCAAATAACATCGATACTTTTGGTGTAAAAGCTACGATCGTAACATCTGAAAAAAATAACTCTGAAGTGGTTTACAATTTAACAAAAGCCGTTTTTGAAAATTTTGATAATTTCAAAACGCTTCATCCAGTTTTTTCTAATTTAAAAAAAGAGGATATGATAAAGGAAGGCAATTCAGCTCCTATTCATGCTGGAACTGTAAAATATTTTAAAGAAGTAAAACTAATCAATGATTAATATTATTTAATAATTTATCGCAAAATTGTTAAAATATACTAAATCCTAAATATATTATTATTTCTCTTGTAATATACTCGCCAATGGAAAGAAAAAACCCATTCAACTTTTTATTTATTATTGCCTTATTATTGCTTAATAGCAATTCTTGCTCTAGTTATAAACCAATTTTACTCGATAATCAAAAATACCAAGAAATGCAGGAATCGCGCGCTAAATATGAAATTGATTTATGCGTTGAAGAGTCAAATGAACTTTCTAACCAGCAAATAATTTCTGAAGGTTACTATAACTCCGCGGATACGTTAACTAAAGACTTTTCAAATATTATTTCGCAATCAATCCTTGGTAATAAAAATAAAACAAATTTAATTAATAGTACTATTAGAAATTCTGGATCAACTACATCAACCGCTATAAAATCATATCATCAGACAAAAAATAATCCTCATGCCAATGTTAAAAACTATATTGTAAGTTGCTTGGGGCGAAAAGGTTTAGTGGTAATTGGTTGGAAATAAATTTTTGTAAATTGCCATGGATTAAAAAAATTTAATCTGTTAAATTTCTAATTTATAAATAATTTTTCTTAGAATAATTTTAAATATTTTATGGCAGGACATTCGCAATTTGCAAATATCAAGCATCGAAAGGGCGCGCAAGATGCCAAAAAAGCCAAGCTTTTTACAAAAATAATTCGTGAAATTACCGTTGCAGCTAAAACTGGTCAAAGCGACCCGGAATATAATCCGCGTCTTCGCAATGCATTAATTGAGGCGCGAGTTAACAATATGTCTAAAGATCGTATTGAGGCAGCGATTAAAAAGGTTACTTCAGGGGCTGATACGCAAAACTATGAAGAAATTCGTTATGAAGGTTATGCCCCAGATGGGATCGCTATAATCGTTGAAGCGCTTACCGATAACCGTAATCGAACTGCAAGTGAGGTGCGTAGTATTTTTACCAAAATGGGTGGAGCCCTTGGTGAAACTGGATCGGTTGGTTTCATGTTTGATCGCGTTGGAGTTATTCAATTTTCTGCTAATGTTGGAAGCGAAGACGAAATTTTTGAATCAGCTTTGGAATATGGAGCTAGTGAGGTTGAATCAACAAGTGAAATTCATGTCATAATTACCGATCCTGAAAATTTCATTTCAGTTCGTGATGAGTTGATTAAAAAATATAAGGATCCAATTTCTGCTAAACTTGATTGGAAGGCAATAAATGTCATTGAAATAAATGATCTCTCGCAAGCCCAAAAATTACTTAAAATGATTGATTTACTTGAAGATTGTGATGATGTTCAAATGGTCACTGGCAATTATATATTAAGCGATGATATTAACCAAAAAATTTAAATTTATGAAGCATGTTGAAATAACCCCAAAGATTATTAAGGATCACAATCTTAGTGATGAAGAATATCAATTAATTCTTGAGATTCTTGAGCGCAAACCTTCAATTACTGAGTTGGGAATTTTTTCAGCAATGTGGTCAGAACATTGTTCATATAAATCTACAAAGAAATATCTTAAAACTCTTCACACAACTGCACCTTGGGTGATTTGTGGACCTGGTGAGAATGCTGGTGTAATTGATATTGGCGATAATCAAGCGGTAATTTTTAAAATGGAAAGTCATAATCATCCATCATTTATTGAGCCATATCAAGGTGCTGCAACTGGGGTCGGGGGAATTTTGCGTGATGTCTTTACTATGGGAGCGCGACCAATTGCCAATCTTAACGCTCTTCGATTTGGAGAAATTGATCATCCCAAAACTAAAAATTTAGTTAATGGAGTTGTTTCTGGGATTGGAGGATATGGTAATTGCGTTGGCGTTCCAACGGTTGGTGGAGAAGTTACCTTTGATAAAAGATATAATGGTAATATTATCGTTAATGCCATGACCGTAGGTCTTACAACTCATGATAAAATTTTTTATTCATCAGCTTCCCAAGTCGGCGCGTCAGTCGTATATGTTGGATCAAAGACGGGAAGGGATGGTATTAATGGTGCAGTAATGGCATCAGATGAATTTAAGGAAGGAGATGAAGATAAGCGTCCAACTGTTCAAGTTGGCGATCCTTTTGCTGAAAAATTATTACTCGAAGCATGTATGGAATTAATGCAAACAGATTGTATTTTGTCAATACAAGATATGGGTGCAGCTGGATTAACTTCTTCATCTTTCGAGATGTCTGGTAAAGGAGGAACTGGTATTGAGCTTAATTTAGAAAAAGTTCCACAACGTGAATCAGGAATGACTCCCTACGAAATTATGCTTTCAGAAAGTCAGGAAAGAATGTTGATGATTATCAAACCAGAGAAAGAAGAATTTGCAAAAAAAATCTTTGATAAATGGAATTTAGATTTTGCAGTAATTGGGATTGTTACAAATACTGCGCGAGTAGTTATAAAAATGAACGGCGAAGTATACGCGGATATTCCATCAGCACCATTATCAGAAAAATCTCCTGAATATGATCGTGATTATGTTTAAAATTAAACGGTAATGCAGGATTTTTATAAATTAAAATTTTAAATAAAAGATCCTTAAATTTAAATTTTATTAACTTAATTTCCTTTTGCAATCCTGCCAATCTGGAAGAAACCTATTCATAACCGCAACAAATTTTTTATTGTGACTCGGTTCAATTAAATGGCCCAATTCGTGAACAACCACATACTCAATTGCTTCCATAGGTTTTTTAGCCAATTCAGAACTAAACCATAAACGAGCTTTCATAAAATTACAACTTCCCCATTTGGTTTTCATTTTTTTTATGCCAATAAAATTACTTTTTAGATTCATTATTTTTTGCCATTTATAGACCATTGGTACAATTACTTTAATAAGCTCTTGACGATAAAATTGATGAAGTAATTTTTTAATATCTTCTTGATTTAGTTCCTTAGCAATAGAAATAGTTATTTTATCTTTATAGTTAGTGTGAATTATTTGTTTTTCTTGATTAAGAATTATTTCTAAAATATATTTATTTCCAAAAAAATCAATGGTTTCGCCATTTTGAAAATTGATATTATTGACATTATTTTTTGAAAATTTCTGATAGTGTTTTTTAATCCAAGGTAATTTATCAATGAGTAAACTTTTTAAATAATGACTTGATGTTTTGCGTGGAGCGATTAGGTGAATTTTGCCATCATTCGTAGCGATGCGCAAGTAGATTTTACGAACCGCTTTGCGCAAAATTAAAATTTCTAAATTTTCGATTTTAATAGTTGAAGTATCATATATTTTTTTACTAAATTTTGTCATTTTTATTACGTTTAATTTGAAAAAACTTTTGCAATAATTCTTTTGATTCTTCGGCTCCAATTCCACCATAAATTTCAGCTTTATGATATGCTAATGGATGCTTAAAGAGATTAACATTATTGCTAATTGCTCCAAATTTTTCGTCACTTGCACCAAAATAAATTCTGCGAATTTTTGCTAAAGCAATTGCGCTAAAGCACATTACGCAAGGCTCAAGCGTAATGTAAATATCGCATCCCGAGAGATGGCGAGAATTTTTTAAGGTGCAGGATTGTTGAATTGCGATTAATTCGCAATGCGCAAGGGGATTATTTTGCGCTAAGCTTAAATTATGCGCTTGAGAAATTACTTGGTTATTTTCAGTAATTACTGCTCCAACTGGAACTTCATTATTCTCGAAAGCAATTTGTGCTTGCTTAAGAGCTAATTGCATGAAGTAGTTGTTTTGCATATTACAGCCCGTAATCTTTGACTAAAATTTCAGCAATTTGCACAGCATTTAATGCTGCGCCTTTTTTTAGATTATCGGCAACAACCCAGAGAGACAAACCATTTTTAATTGATGTATCTTTTCGAACACGTGATACAAAAACCACATCCTTTCCAGATGCCTCAATTGGCGTTACAAATTGCATTTCTGAAGGATTATCAATTAGTAAAATACCATCGGATTTAGATAATACTCTTTTTGCATCTTCAACTGAAATGGGATTTTCAAATTGAACATTTATTGCTTCACTATGTGCATTAAAAACTGGAACGCGAACGCATGTTGCTTCAACTTCAATGTTTGGATCAAGTATTTTTTTTGTTTCAACCTTCATTTTCCACTCTTCTTTGGTTACTCCATCCTCCATAAAAATATCAATTTGAGGAATAACGTTAAAGGCGATTCTTCGACTAAATTTTTTTGGTGCGAGATTTTGATTTTCATAAATTTTTTTAGTAGAATTATAAAGTTCATCCATTGCCTCCTTACCTCCACCCGAAACTGCTTGATAGGTTGATACGACAATTCTTGTAATTTTAGCGAGATCGTGCAATGGCTTTAAAGCTACAACCATCTGAATTGTAGAGCAGTTAGGATTTGATATTATAAAGCGTTTTTTATATTCAGCAATTGCCTGAGGATTAACTTCGGGAACGATAAGAGGAATATCCTTATCCATACGAAAATGCGAAGTATTGTCAATGACAACGCATCCAGCTTTTGCAGCTCGTGGAGCATGAATTGCTGATATATCGCCACCTGGAGAAAATAGAGCAATTTTTGTTCCCGAAAAATCAAAATCTTCAAGCGCTTGAACGATTAAAGTTTTATTGCCAAATGAAATTTTTTTACCAGCTGAATTACGCGATGCAAGGGCAACGACTTCATCAGCAGGAAATTTTCTTTCCGCTAAAATATTTAACATTTCTTGACCAACATTTCCTGTTGCTCCTACTACGGCGATTTTTCTAGTCATAAATTGTTTATTTAAATTATAATAAATTGAAAAAATAAATTGGTTTTGAAAATATTATAATTAAAAATAAAGCAAAAAGATTTTATGGCAATGAATTTTTAACTAAATATTAACGAATTTTATTTATGAATAATAAAAATTTTTCATTAGAAAAAAACAATTCCAATATAAATTACGATGTTAAAAAAATTTGCGTAATAGCAGCTGAACCATCTGGTGACTTGCTTGGATCAAAATTAATTAAAGAATTAAAATTAACATTTCCATCGGCAAAATTTCATGGGGTAGGTGGACAATTAATGATAAGCCAAGGCCTTGAAACTATTTTTCCAATGGAGGATTTAACGGTTATGGGAATTGTTGAAGTAATTCCCCATCTTCCAATAATTTTCAAAAGACTAAGGCAAACTGCTGAATTTATTAAGTATAATCAACCAGAAATTGTTATTACTATAGACTCTCCAGATTTTTGTTTTCGTTTAATTAAAAAAATTCAACATTTAAAGATGATCAAAAAAGTTCATTTGATTGCTCCATCAGTTTGGGCTTATCGCCAGGGACGAGCAAAGAAAATTGCCAAACTCTATGATTTACTATTGGCAATCCTGAAATTTGAACCTCCTTATTTTGAAAAATACGGCTTAAAGACTGTTTTTATAGGTCATCCCATAATTGATTCTGCGCCAGATTTTTCTAAGCGTGATGAGATTAGAAAAAAATTTCGAAATCACCATAATATTCTTGAAGATGATTTTTTATTATGCTTAACTCCTGGAAGTAGGAATTCTGAAGTTACAAAAATTTTTCCTGAAATGATTCGCGCAGTTAATGATTTATATAAAGAAAAACCAAATTTAAAAATAGCTATTCCACTTGTTAAAAAAACTGCAAATTTAGTTAAAAAATTAAGTGAAGAAATAACGGCACCTTATGTTTTAATTGATAATGACGAAAAGGAATCACTATTTTTTGGCAGTGATTTTGGAATTGCTAAATCAGGTACAAACGCAGTTGAATTATCTTTATTTCAATTGCCGATAATTGTATGTTACAAAGTAAATTATTTAACATATTTTTTTCTTAAAATGTTAATTAAAATTAAATTTGTAAATCTAATAAATTTAATAGTTGATCGCGAAGTTATTCCTGAATTACTTCAGCAAAATTGTTCTTCTAAAAAAATTCTATGGCAATTAAAAAAATTTATTGACGATGAAAATCTAAGAAAAAAACAAATTTCTGATTGTGCTTTGGCTCTTAGTGAAATGGGTCTTAATTCCAATATATCGGCAAGTAAAAAAGCCTGTAATGCAATTTTCGAAATATTTAAAAAATGAAACTTTTTAATAAATCTAAATTATTTTTAATATTTTTTTTTCTTTGTAATCTAGCTTCGGCCAAAGAAATTGAAGGTTGCTCGCCAAATAATGCTTATGTCGTTTTTGAAGAAAAGAATCTTAATATTTTACTTGAAAAAAATGCTAATGATATAATTTATCCAGCCTCTTTAGTTAAATTAATGACCCTTTATCTCACCTTTGAATCACTTGAAAAAAAAAATATTTCATTAAATACTGAAATTAAAATTTCTGCTCGTGGTGAGGAAATTTCTAAAGTTAATAAAGTTAATACTCTTAATCTTCGTCAAGGTTATACAATAACGGTACGAGAAGCAATTTATTCCGTTATTGTTCGCTCATTTAATGAAGCTGCAGTTGCCTTAGCTGAAATTGTAGGTAAAGATGAATGGCAATTTGTTAACATGATGAATCGCAAGGCCCAGGAATTAGGGATGTATCGAACTTCTTTTAGAAATTCTAGTGGCTTGCATGAAATTTCACAATATACAACTGCTCTTGATCTGGCTAGATTAGCCATTGCAATAAAAAAAAATTTTCCAGATTATTATCATCTTTTTTCATTAAAATTTTATAAATTTAATCATAAAAAATATGAAACTCATAATCATATTCTTGAGGAATATCAGGGCTCGGAAGGCTTGAAAACTGGCTTTACCTTTGTCTCAGGCTTCAATCTAATTGCTGCTGCTAAAAAATCCAATGTAAGAGTTATATCAGTTTTAATTGGCTGTTCAAGCGCATCTAAGCGTGAACAATTTACTAAAATTTTACTGAATAAGGCATTTAAAAAAATACCACATGAAATTTATCCTGAAATTTCAGGGAAAATTCGTAAAACATTTTCCTATAGTGATAATAATATCTACACTCCTTACTAATAAATTCTTTAACACTTCAAAGGCATATTCTTAATTTATTTTTTTGAAAATTTAAAAAAAGATCTAGAATATTTTATTAGACAATCTAATATTATCCTAGAAAATAAATGCTCGCTCAATTTTTACTTTATTAAAATGACCAAAAAATTATTTGTTAAAACTTACGGTTGTCAAATGAATGTTTACGATTCAAATCGTATGCAGGATTTAATGAATGCTTGTGGATATGAAAATACTAATGATGAAAATGATGCCAATATGGTTATCATCAACACATGTCATATTCGTGAAAAAGCCAGTGAGAAATTATTTTCTGATTTAGGGAGATTCCAAAAAATCAAGGAAAAGAAACTTGCTCAGAAACAAGAAATGATTGTTGTAGTAGCAGGTTGCGTAGCTCAAGCCGAAGGTGAAGAAATTTTTAAAAGATCTAAAACTCCAGACATTATCGTTGGACCAGAAAGCTACCAAACTCTCCCTGATTTACTTGGTAAAGTTTTGCGCCATAAGACTCGCGAAATGAATTTAGAATTTGTTGCTAATGAAAAATTTGATAATTTAGTTGCGCCAAGAGCTGGTGTTAATGTTAGTTCATTTATTACGGTACAAGAAGGTTGTGATAAATTTTGTACTTTTTGTGTTGTTCCTTACACGCGCGGAGCGGAATATTGTCGTGATGTTAAGCAAATTTATGATGAGGTTTTGCGCAATGTTGATAGCGGAGTAAAAGAAATTTATTTACTCGGTCAAAATGTTAATGCTTATAAAGCTAAAGATGAAAATGGTAATGATTTTTCATTAGCTTTGATCATTGAAAAAATTGCTGGAATTAAGGAAATAGAGCGTATTCGCTATACTACATCTCATCCGCGTGATATGGGTGATGATTTAATAAATGCCCATCGCGATATTGATAAATTAATGCCTTTTCTTCATCTGCCAGTTCAATCTGGGTCCAATAATATTTTGCAAGCTATGAATCGAAAACATCAGCGTGAAGATTATTTTAAAATTATTGATAAACTTAGGAATGTTAGGCCTGATATCGCCTTATCATCAGATTTTATTGTAGGATTTCCAGGTGAAACAAAAAAGGATTTTTACGATACGATTGATTTAGTAGAAAAAATTGGATTTACTCAATGCTATTCATTTAAATATTCACCTCGCCAAGGTACGCCTTCAGCAGATTCAAAACATCAAATCTTAGAAGAGGAAAAAGATGAAAGATTGGCAATCCTGCAAACACTGCTAACCAAACAGCAAACTAAATTTAATCAACAATTTGAAGGTCGAAAAGTTAAGGTTTTATTTGAAAAAGAGGCACCTAAATCAGTGCAAAAATCTCAACAGATTTTAAATGAAAATTCAACAAATTCCAATTTTGTTAGACAATTATGGGGCAAAAGTGAATGGCTCCAATCTGTAGTTGTTGATGTAGAAAATAATCGAAATATCGAAGAATATTTTGGAAAAATTCTTGAAGTTCAAATTGCTAAAGCAAGACCAAGTAGTCTTATAGCTAATATTTTGTAAATTAGATATTATTAATAAAATTATAATATAATTAATAAATACTTTGCTTTTATTATATCTCTAAGAAGTTGTAAATAAATTATTTAACAACTCCAAAATAAGGTTCAATAGATTTAGGGAATGGGGAAGTAATTATGTCATTCAAGACAAAAAGTGTTTCTCAAGATTGGCCAAGAAAAAGTTTTGAGAAACCAAGAAGTGATAAAGTGATAAACAATGGCCAAAACATCCTCATCTATTTAGATGATATTTTCTCTTCTATTGTTTTTATTTCCTCAAGAATTTTATTATTATCAAGCATTGCAATTACCTGCTTTTCTGAGTGAATAACTGTTGCGTGATTTTTTTTACCAAATTTTTCGCCTATAGAAGTTAAACTTTCTTGAGTGTATTTTTTAGAAAGATACATAGCGATTTGACGAGGTCTAGCAATATTGCGAACACGCGATGCAGAGTTTAATTCGGAAATTTTTATATTATAAAATTCAGCAACAATTTTTTGAATTTTTTCAATAGTTACAATTTCTTGTTTACTGTTTTTTATGTAGCTAGATAAAATATTTTTTGCAGTTTCAAGAGTGATTTCTTCTTCGCCGAAAACTTGCGATGCAACCAGTTTTTTCAATGCACCATCAAGATCACGAATTGAAGTTTTAATATTCTCAGCAACAAAGTTTAAGACTTTAGAACATAATTCAACATCAAGTTGCGATGCTTTGGATTTAACAATTTCCAAGCGATCAGAGAAATCGGTGTTTTTAAAATTAACAATCATGCCCCCAGAAATTCTTGATTTTAGTTTTTCATCAATTTTTTCTAAATCTAAAGGGCAACGATCGCAAACTAAAACAACTTGCTTATTATCTTCAACAAGAGAATTAAAGCAGTTCATGAATTCTTGCTGAGTGCTTTCTTTGCCAGCAATAAATTGCACATCATCAACAATCAAAACATCAATCGAGCGCATTTTTTCTTTAAAGCTCATTACATCATTGCTACGAATTGATTGAACGAAGTGATACATAAATTTTTCTGCAGAAAGATAAACGACTTTTTTCGAACTATCTGAATTTTGAATTTGCCAAGCAATTGCTTGTGCCAAATGGGTTTTACCCATTCCAACTGAGCCATGGATAAAAAAAGGAATTTTTTCTTTAAATAAATCTTTTTTATCGCCAATTCCAGCGACAATTTTAGCCATTGACAAAGCCATTTTATTGTATTTAGTGCTAACAAAATTTTCAAAAATATATTTAGAATTTAGCTCCGTTCCGAATGCAAAAATATTTTGATATTTTGATAAATTTAAAATTTTGCTAGGGCTTTTGCTGGATTTATCAATTCTTGAAGAGCTTTCAGAATCTTCCTCTTTGGCGACGAAAATTGCTGATACTTTTAGTAATTGTGGAAGTTTTTTATGTAATGAATTTTTAAAAACTTTACTTTGAAAAAATTCACGATTTAACCAATCCCTTTCAAATTTTGAAGGACATTTAATAATAATTTCACTATTGCTATGGCTAAATATTTCTATATTTGTAAACCATTTTTTGTATATTTCTATACCAAAATGATTTTGACAAAATGCAAAAAAGTCAGTGAGATTGTTATTTGAATCGTTATCTAATGTATTTTGTGACACGTTTGCTTTTGGTTGAGTTAAAATCATTATTGTTTCCATGGTAAATTGTTATATTTCCAACCATTAATTTTACTTCTTTGATGGTTTTTGTCGATCGCTCCTTCAAAACCATCACTGATATTAAAACAATTTTTATAACCATTATTTGCAATGTAATTACTAGCATTAAATGATCTTGATCCGCTTCGGCATATAAAAATTAGATTAATATCATTGAGATTTTCTTTAAAAAAATTATTCAAATTTGTATTTAAAGTTGATAAAAAATCTTGGTTCATTTCACCGTCTTGATAGTATTGCCAAGGCAATAAAATCATTCTATTATTGAAGTTTGACGAATCGACAATTCCTACCAAATTAAATTCTTCAGTAGTGCGAACATCAATTAACAAAGAATTTTTATCATTTCTTAACATATCGTAAGCGTTTAAGGAATCGATAACTTGAATTGACATTTTTTTAAATTTTGTTTTGTTTAATCTTGTTATATAATCGTTATTTTTTTTTAAGCAGTAAAGCAATTTATTTTTAGGTATAAAAAATAAATATATTGACACCCTATGGGCTTAATTTTAAGTAATGAGGAATTTATATTCTTAAATTGGCTGTAATATTTTCTAGGTCTCAAGTGATATGTTATAGTCTAAAATCAATGAAATAAGGATTGTAATTTTTGGCAAGTAAAATATTATATTTTTTTAAAAAAAAATAAATGCCAAAAAGCCAATATTTTTTGAAATAAAGTTAATTATTTTAGGATTTTTTTTTTAATAAAATTAAAAAATTGAATATTATTTTTTTAAATGAAATGCGAAATGCAAAAAAAATAATCCCTAATCCAGAAATAATTAACGGGGTCGATAAGGCTTGACCCATAGTAATTGTATTAAAAATAAAGCCAATTTGATCATCAGGTTGACGAAAATTTTCAATGAATATTCTAAATATTCCGTAAAGCGCTAGGAAAGCTCCGCTCAATACACCATAATAATTTCTAATTTTAGTAAAAGTAAAAAATGAAAATAATATTATAAACATTAATAGACCTTCGAGTCCTGCCTCATATAGTTGACTTGGATGACGAGGTAAAGAACCAGCATTTGGGAATATCATGCCAAACTTAGAATCAGTAACTCTACCATATAATTCTAAATTTATAAAATTTGCAATTCGTCCCAGAAATATTCCAATTGGTGAACTTATTGCCAATAAATCAGTTAGTAGTAAAAATTTAATTTTATATTTTTTTGTAAATAAAAACATTCCCAAAATAACTCCTGCAAGTCCACCATGAAAAGACATACCGCCATGCCAGAATGCAAATATCTGCAATGGATGCTCAAAATAATAGCTAAAATTATAAAAGAAAACATAGCCAAATCTTCCGCCCAAAATTATTGAAAAAATTACATAAGTTATAAAATTTTCCTCTGCTTCAATAGTCATAAAATGACGTTGGTGATTTTGTTTTTTTACAAAAAAATAACAAAATAAGACGCCAATAACATAAGCTAGTGAGTACCACCGAACTGAAAATCCAAATATTGAAAATATGCTTGGATCAAATTGCGGTAGATGAATTGGAGTAGTAAAATTAAGATAAGATAACATTTAGCGAGGTTTGTAATTGTAGGATGGGTTATCATTTATAAAGATATTTTTGGGAGGTAATCCACTTTGAAAAAAAATGTCGATTGGTATTCCGCCGCGCGGAAACCAAAATCCGCTTAGCCTAAGCCATTTAGGTTTGCAAACCTTAATTAAATCCTTAGCTATTCTAATCGAGCAATCTTCGTGAAATGCGCCGTGATTTCTAAATGAAAAAAGATAAAGTTTTAATGATTTGCTTTCGATTATTTTTAATTCGGCAACATATTCAATAATGAGGTGAGCAAAATCTGGTTGCGAAGTTATTGGGCAAAGAGATGTAAATTCGGGACATGAAAAACGAATTACATAATCAACATCTAGATGAGGATTATTAACGCTTTGAAGCAGATTAATATCGGGCGAAGAAAGTTGATAATTTGTTGGCTTCCCAAGAATCAAATTGCTTGAAAGATTGCTATTATTTAATTGCGAGCTGGTTTTTAATTTATTAGGAGATTTTTTTGGAAATAATTTTGCTTTATGTTCGGTATTTAACGATTTTTTTTTCATAAAATTAAATTTGATGATTGCAGATTTTAGATCAAGATTTTAAAATGTAAAAAAAACAAAGTCATCGATTAAATTTTAGCAATGAAAAATTCAAATTCAAAAGTTAACAAAAATCAAGTTAATTTAAAAAATAATATATCTCAACAACAGAGCGTTGATTTATTTAATAATCGATTAATTGTTAACAAAAATAAAAATGCTGTATTAATTTTTCCAGATTCCGAATGTTTTTATGGATATGGAATTGGCAAAATGGGTAAAATAACAGGCGAAATTTGCTTTAATACCTCAATAACTGGTTATCAAGAAATTATAACCGATCCCTCATATTCAGGGCAAATAATAAATTTTACATTTCCTCATATTGGCAATGTCGGAGTAAATGATGATGATATTGAATCTAAACAGGTTAGAGCAAAAGGTTTGATTGTTCGTGAGCTAGTTACCAATCCTTCCAATTATCGCGCTAATAGCCATTTCGAAAATTTTCTTATAAAAAATAATTTAACTGGCATAGCAAATGTTGACACGCGCGCAATAACCAAAAAAATTCGCCAATCTGGTGCTAACACAGTTGCAATAATTTATCAAGATGAAGAAATTAACAAAACTGATATAGAAAAAACCATCAAGGAAATTAATAGCAAACCCAATCTCCAAGGTGTTGAACTAGCGTCAATCGCCAGTGAAAATAAAAACTATAATTGGGGAAATCAAGGATTGTGGAATGTTGAATTAAATTCATATGAGGCAATTAAAAAACTTGATAAAACCAAAAATACATTAAAAGTTGTGGCAATTGATTTTGGTGCTAAACTAAACATTTTACGCTGTTTAACGCAACTTGGGATAGATGTTGAAGTGGTAGGTGCTAAAGCAAGTTTTGAAGAAATTTTATCATTTAAACCTGATGGCATTTTTTTATCTAATGGTCCAGGTGATCCTGCGCAAACAGCAAAATACACTAATGAGGTAATCAAAAAAATTCTTTCTGCGAAAATCCCCTTATTTGGAATTTGCCTGGGTCATCAATTAATAGCTCTAGCGCTTGGTGGCAAAACTATTAAAATGGCTCAAGGTCATCGCGGAGCTAATCATCCTGTAAAAAATTTAATAACCAATAAAGTAGAAATTACGAGTCAAAATCATGGTTTTTGTGTAGATGAGAAAACATTACCCAGTAATGTTGAAATTACTCATATTTCACTTTTTGATAAAACTATTGAAGGATTGAGAGTCAAGGATTCACCAGCATTTTGTGTTCAGTATCATCCAGAAAGCTCACCAGGTCCAAGCGATAGCTTTTATTTGTTTAATGACTTTCTTAATTTGATTTTAGAATTCCAAAAATTTAATAAGAAAATGTTTTAACTAAAATTATTAAGACTTTTAATTATTATTAATCATAATAATAGTTTATAATTAACTCTAGTAACTTATTTAAGTTATAACTTACTTAACTTTATTTATAACTTCTGCGCAATATACCTTAATTATCCATGAACTCAAAAAATTATATTTTACAAATATGTCAGTCTGCTCAACAAGCAAGTAAAGAAATAGCTAGTGCCAGTTTGGAAATTAAGAATAATATTTTAAGAGATGTCATAAATTTAATAACTAAAAATTCTCAGCAATTACTACAAGCTAATGAGTTAGATCTAAGTTTTGCATTAAAAAAACAATTAGACTCTTCTAAAATTGATCGATTAAAATTAGATCAAAATAAAATAAATTCATTGATTGTAACTCTTGCTGAAATAATCAAACTTCCCGACCCTGTTGATAAAATTCTATTTGAAACTCAATTGGAAAACGGTTTACATATTAAGCGTATATCAATTCCAATAGGTGTTTTATTGGCAATTTATGAGGCTCGTCCCAATGTTACATGCGATATTTCGGCATTAGCATTAAAGTCAGGTAATGCAGTTATTCTTCGATCAAGTAGTGATTGTTATAACAGTTCAAAATTTATTGCTGATCTATTTCGCGAAGCCCTTTCAAAAAATGGTTTAAATCAAAATATTATTATCTTCGTTGAAGATTCGAACTATGATACGCTTAATCAATTACTTAAAATGAATAAATTCATTGATGTAGTAATTCCACGAGGCGGAAAAAATCTTATCAAATCAATTGTTGAAAATTGCAATATAGCGACCCTTAACCATCTTGATGGGAATTGCCATACTTATATTCACACAAATGCTGATTTGGATAAGGCACGAAAAATTTTATTTAACGCCAAAATGCGTCGCGTTAGTATTTGCGGAGCAACCGAGACTCTTCTTATTGATTCAGCAATTGCTTCACAAATTTTACCATTAATTGTCGATGATTTATCGCAAGCAGGTTGTGAAGTTCGTGGAGATGACTCATCTTGCTTAACAGACAAAAGAATATTTCTTGCCAGTGAAGATGATTTTTATACGGAATTTTTAGATAAAATTTTAGCAGTTAAAATTGTCAAAAATTGTGATGATGCAATTTTTCATATTTCTAAATATGGCTCTTCACATACTGAATCTATTATTACCGAAGATAATAAAATTGCTCAAAAATTTTTAAAAGAAGTTAATTCGGCAATTGTTATGCATAATGCTTCCACTCAATTTGCCGATGGTTATGAGTTTGGTATGGGAGCGGAAGTTGGAATTGCAACTGGCAAGCTTCATGCACGAGGTCCAGTTGGATTAGAACAGCTAACAACATTTAAATATCAAGTACAAGCAATATGCGCAATAAGGAAATAATTTTATCCTTAATTAAATCAAATTAGTAAAAAAAATGCATCAAAATGTCATCGAAAATTTAACTAAAATTATTGCTAAATTACCAGGTATGGGGCCAAGAATTGCTAAGCGTATCGTTTTATATTTAGCGAATAATAAGGAAAAAATTTTATTGCCATTAATTAAAGCTCTGCAACAGCTTAACGAAAAAATTAATCATTGCCAAATATGTGATAATTTAGATGAGGGAAATATTTGTCAAATTTGCTTAGATTTAAATCGCGATGATTCGATAATCTGCGTTGTTGAAGAGGTTGCTGACTTATGGGCAATTGAGCGAACTAATGAAAAGTCAAAAAATTTTCGTGGTAAATATCATATTTTGGGTGGAAAATTATCAGCTAGTGCAGGGCAGTCTATAGAAGATTTAAATTTTGATAAGTTACTAAATCGCCTCAAAGATAAAAAAGTAATTGAAGTTATTATTGCTACTAGCGCAACAATTGATGGACAAACAACTGCACATTTTTTAGCAGAAATATTAAAAGATTATAATGTAAAAATATCGCGATTGGCTCATGGAATACCCGTTGGAAGCGAACTTGATTATCTTGATGAAGGAACCATTACAATTGCCATGAAAACCCGCAACGAAATGTAAATATAATTTAAAAATATTTATTTCAAAATTATAAAGCTTGATGTAAAATTTTATCGAAATTAGGAAAACTTGTCTTAATCATTTCATCATCATCAATTTCAAGGCCATTTTCTAGGGTTAAGCCCATAATTAAGAATGACATAGCGATACGATGATCCATGGCAGTAGAAATTTTAACAATATTTTTGGGCATTGTAAAATTACCTGAAATATCTAATGAATCACTGGTCATAATCGTGCTTACGCCACATTTTTCAAGATTTTGCGAGATCATTAATAGTCGATTACTTTCCTTAGTTTTTAATTCATTCAAGCCAATAAATTTGGAAGTTCCATTTGCATTCGCACAAGCAATTGCAAGAATCGGAAACTCATCAATCATTGATGAAACTCTTGAAGCAGGAACTTCAACTGCTTTGAGCTTTGAATATTCAACATTTATATCACCGACTTCTTCGCCATTAATTTGCTGTTGATTAGAAATTGAAATATTTGCTCCCATTTCAACTAGGGTAGTAATTATTCCAGTGCGCAGGGGATTAAGGCCAACATTGCGTAAACTAATTTTAGAATTTCTTACTAAAAGAGTTGCAACGATAAAAAAACTTGCAGAAGAAATATCATTAGGGATTGTAAAATCTCGAGCATTAAATTCTTGCAAGCCTTGATATCTATGCTTTAAACCATTTTGATATTTTTCAGTTTTCAGTTTTAATCCTAAATAATTCATCATAATTTCTGAATGATCACGACATTTTTCTGGCTCAATAATAGTTGTAATACCAGGTGTTGCTAAGCTTGCTAATAAAATACAACTTTTAACCTGAGCAGAAGCTATATCCATATGAAAATCAATTGGAAGTGGATTTTTTGCTCCAGTAATTGCAAAGGGTAGAAAGTTATTTTGACGAGAAATTATTTTTGCCCCAAATTTTAAAATTGGTGAAAATATTCTTGCCATAGGTCTTTTTCGAAGTGAATTATCACCTGTAAAAAAAGTTGTAAAATTATATGGCGTAACAAGCCCAGCAAGCAATCTAGTTGAAGTTCCAGAATTACCTAAATCTAAAATATCATCAGGTTCGAAAAGTCCAAGTAATCCTGAGCCATTAACTTCATAAAAATTCGGTTTTTTAATAATTTCAACACCCATTAATCTAAGAGCTTGAGCGGTTCGAAGAACATCTTCACCTTCTAAAATATTAGTAATTTTTGATTTACCATTTGCCAAGCTTGCAAAAATTAAAGCCCGATGAGATATTGATTTATCTGGAGAAACTATCACATCACCACTAAATGGCTTATCTGTCTTTTGCGTGAATTTTGTCATTGTTAAATTTTTAAAAAATAAAACTATTAAGAAGAGAAAAAATATTTTCTATAAAAATTATCATAATTAAATTTAAAATTGCTGAAAAAATAATAATTGATTTAATGGCCAATGATTCATCAACAACCATGGCATTATTTGGCTTATCAAAATATATTATTTTAACAATTCTTAAGTAATAAAAAGCAGAAATTACTGAGAAAATTATTGCTACTAATGCAAAGAAAAAGAACCCGCTGGCTAATGTAGACGATAAGATATAAAATTTAGAAAAAAAACCAGCAAGGGGAGGAATTCCAGCGGTTGAAAACATTAGCAAAGAAAGACATAAAGCCATTACCGGATTGGTTTTTGATAATCCTGATAGTGAAGAAATATTAAAAATTTTATTATCTTCAGCATCATTATCAATGTCATTTTTACTTACCATTAAATTTAAAAAACCAAATGTCCCAAGGCTAATCAGGCTATAAACAAAAATGTAAAAAATTACTGCAACTAGAACATTTTTACCAAGTCCAGCAAATCCAATAATAACAAAACCAACATGTGAAATAGAGCTAAAGGCTAAAAGGCGTTTAAAGTTTTTTTGAAATATCGCCCCAAATGACCCAACGATAATTGAAAGCAATCCAACTGAAACCATAATTTTACTAAGAATAAGCCAAGAAAAATTATAAAATAGCAAGGATAAAGCAAGTACCGCGCTAAACTTACCAACCGTTGCAAAAATTGTTGCAACAATTGTTGGCGATCCTTCATATACGTCCGGGGCCCACATATGGAATGGGGCATTTGATAGTTTAAAAAACATTGCAATTAGAACTAAAATAATCCCAAGTAAAAAGCCTGATGAGACATCATTTTTTTGAAGCTCAACTAATTCAGCAATCGATGAAAAATTTGTTGTTCCCATAAAGCCATAGATCATAGAAATACCGTAAAGCAAAAGACCAGAAGCTAAACTCCCTAAAATAAAATATTTTAAACCAGCTTCACTAGATTTTGGAGATTTGGTATTTATTGCCGAAAGTAGATAAAAGGATAAGGCTTGCAATTCAAGCCCTAAATAGAAAACCAAAAAATCATTACTGGCGATCATGATTATTCCACCAGTCGTTGCAAATAAAATTAATGCCAGAAATTCAGCGCTAAATTTAGGTTTTAAACATACAAAACGAAGTGACATTACCAAAACAAAGGTAAGCAGAAGGATTATGAATGATTTAACCAGTGAAATAAGTGGTGAATTGTGATATAATTTATTAAAGAAAAAGTCATTTAATACAAAATTTTTAAAAGATAAGGCAATGCTAATTCCACAAATAACAAGGGCTATAAGATGATTGATATAAAAAAAATTAGCTTTTTTTTTTGAAAGAAAAATATCAAGCATGAGGATTAATAATCCTCCGCAAAAAAGAGTAATTTCTGGTAATAATACTGCTATATTCATAATTATAATATAATAAAATAAAATATATTTTGTTTAAGTTAAAAAAAATATATTAGTAATTTTGTTGAAATTATTTAGTTATAAAAATTTTAACAATTTCAGCTGATGAATTTGTAAAATATTTTATTACTAAATTTGGCATTATTCCTAGAGTAACAATAAGAATAGCCATAATTAAAAAACTTGTTAATTCAAAGTTTTTAATATCTTTTGCTTTTAAAATGTCATTATTGACGATTTCACTAAACCAAACTCTTTTATATAGCCAGAGCATATAACAGGCACCCAATATTACTCCTAATCCTGCAATTAAGGAAATTAATTTATTAACCTTAAAAGTGCCAATTATTGTTAGGAATTCACCAACAAATCCGCTTGTAGAAGGTAGTCCAACCGAAGCTAAAGTAAAGATCATCGCCATGATTGCAAAGTTAGGCATTGATAGCGCAATCCCCCCCAGATCACTTATTTTTTTGGTATGGAATCTTTCATAAATCGATCCAACGCACATGAATAAAGAAGCTGAAACTAAACCATGACTAATCATCTGGAAAATTGCTCCATCAATTCCTTGTTGCGTAAAACTAAAAATTCCCATAGTTACAAAACCCATATGGGCAACTGATGAATAAGCAATCATTTTTTTCATATCCTCTTGCATCAATGCCACAAAAGATCCGTATATAATTGCGATAGCACTTAAAATCAAAATGTAATTCGCAAAATATTGGGCACCAATTGGGAAAAAAGGAATTGCAAAACGCAAGAATCCATATGCTCCAAGCTTAATTAATATTCCCGCAAGAATCACTGAACCGGAGGTTGGAGCTTGAACGTGAGCATCTGGAAGCCAAGTATGAAATGGAAACATCGGTATTTTAATTGCAAATGATAGAAAGAAAGCAAGAAAAAACCAGATTTGATAATTGGGTGGAAAAAATGATTTTAATGACTTAGCTAAAAGTATAACATCAGTTGTTCCGGTATATAAAAAAATTAAGATAATCGCGAATAAAAAAAATACCGATCCAAATAATGTATAAAGAAAAAATTTATAAGAAGCGTATACTCGATTCTCACCACCCCAAATTCCAATTAGCAAGAACATCGGAATTAACATAGCTTCAAAAAAGATGTAAAAAAATAACAAATCTAACGAACAAAATGAGCCAATCACCAACCCTTCCATAACCAAGAAAGCAATAATAAATTCTTTAATACGGGTTTTGATTGAATTGATGCTTATAGCTATACAGATAGGAACTAGAAGGGTAGTTAGCATAATCATCGATAAGGAAATACCATCAATACCAACAAAATACTTTATATCGCTACTTGAAAAAAATTTAACAATTTCAGTGAATTGAAATTCAGTTTTAGTAAGATCAAATTGGCTAAGTAAAACTACGCTAATAAAAAAATTTAAAATACTTACCAAGATTCCAAATGAGTAAAGAATTACAGCATTTTTTATCGGAAAAAAAAGCAAGAAAAATGCGCAAATAATTGGTAAAAAAATTAGCGTTGAAAGAATTGGAAAATTCATGAATTTTTAAAAAATATTTAAGAAATTTTTTGCTAAATTTATCGCTCCAAAAATTATAATCAATCTTGAAATTAAATAAAAAATATAAATTCACCAGAAGTTATAAATTAATTTAAAATTAATTTTTTACCAACCTTAAGAGTTATAAAATCAGCGGATATTTTTTTTAGTTTTTTTTCATTTTCAAGATCAATTACCGGATCATCAAAATTTTCTGAGGATAATTTAAATGTTTGATAATGCATGGCAATTGATTTTTTTGAATTTAAATCAAAATGCGCCTTAACAGCTTGCGAAGGGCTGAGGTGATATTTTAACATAAAGTCCTGTGGTTTATATGCGCCAATTGGCAGAAGTGCAAGTTTAAATTGTTTAAATTGTTTTTTTGCATCGCTAAAATGCAAATCATAACCAGTATCGCCAGCAAAATAAATATTACCAATTTTTGATTCAATTGCAAATGCACCCCATAAACTAGCATTTCTACCAAACATCATACGTTTTGACCAATGTAAGGCTGGTAAAAAATGAATATTAAAATTTTGTGAAGAGGAAAATTTTTCATGCCAATCTAACTCGACGCAATCAAGATTCATTTTTCTAATTTTGTTTAGGAAAAAACAATTGCCAAGTCCAGTTATGAATTTTGGTTGTGAATGTTTTTGAAGTTTTACTATTGTTGGTAAATCCATATGATCGTAGTGAGAATGGCTTATTAAAACAATATCAATTTTTGGAAGATCATTAAAATTTATACCTGTAATTATCGCTCTTTTTGGCCCAAGAAATGTAAATGGACTTGCGCGATTTGAAAAAATTGGATCAGTAAGAATGTTTAAGCCTTCTAATTGCAAAAGAAAAGTCGAGTGACCAACATAGGTAAGGTGGATAGATTTATCATTGATTTTTTGTAAAGGCTTATTTTGCTCAATTGTAATTAATTTATCCTGCCATTTTACTTTACCAAATTGTTTTTCATATTTAAATTTATTAAAAAAATATGAAAAAAAACTTCTTTTTTGATCAATATTTTTTTCTTTTGGATTGTAAAATGATTTGCCATCAAAGTGATCTGATATTATTCCCCTGTAGTAACCAGACTCGCTAAAAAAAATTACCAAGGCGCTGATAAAAATAATTATTACTAATAAAAAAAATTTTAACATGTTGATATTTATTTAAAGTAGAAAGCTAAATAATTAGTTATAAATTAATGATAATAATTTATAACTAATAAAATTACTAAATGTTAAAAATCAATTGTACGGCAATTAATTTGCCAGTCGCCAAACATTGTTGGATCTTTTTTTAATTGAGGATCATCTTGGTTAGGATTATCTATTGGCTCCAATGATTTTAAATTTTCATCTGATTCATTATCTTCAGGTTTTTTTTCTGTCAAAATTTGTAACGATGAATTAATCGATATTGGTAATGAATTTAAATTATTATAAGAGTTTTTCATGATTAATGTGATTGTCCGCCTTGTTGCTGAGATATTACGCCAGTATGTCCAGCAATGTCAGCATTAATTGCTCCAAGTGCAGATTTAATTTCAATTTTTTGCATAGATGAAAATTCCTGCATTTGAGCTGCAAAATCAGGTTTGGCCGCTGGTGAAAGCATCGTGCCATCAAAAACTTCAAAGGGATTTTTTCCTAAAGCAGCATTTTGATTTAGTGTATCCATGAAGCCATCGATTTTTCCGCCACCAAAAGGTGACTCTAATTTTATAGAACTTAGTGTTTTGCCAATTGATCCACCAATTCCTTGCGACATTCCACCACCTCCCGGAGCAATAGCTTGCCCATCAGTTGAAGACATCGCTGATCCATTGTGAACAGATTCTTTTGACAATCGGGGGGATTCTTCATTTGTTAGGATTTGTGATACTAAATGAGATGAGAGTGGTTGTGCCATAAAATTTATTTTTTTTCAGTTATCGCGTCAATACTAGCAATAGCTGCCATATTAAGAATATCATTAATTGATGAACGCATTGTGATAATTTGAACAGGTTTTTCGAACCCGTCAAGGATTGGTCCAATGACTGTACAATTTCCAACTTCCTCAAGAAGTTTTGTGGCGATACTTGCCGAATGAAGTCCTGGGCAAATCAAAATATTGGCACTAGCTGTTAAGCGACAAAATGGATATTTTGACATTTTATCCGGATTCAATGCAACATCGGCAGTCATTTCGCCATCATATTCAAAATTAACATTCATATCATCAAGCAACTCAACAGCTTTTTTAATACGACCAGATTCGGCTTTTAAAGCACTTCCAAAATTTGAGAAGGATAAAAATGCCACTCGCGGATCATAGCCCATTGAGCGAACTTTATTTGCAGTTTGAATTGCGATATTAACTAAATGCTCCGAAGATGATAATTCTGAACAGGCAGTATCGGCAATAAAAATTGTTCGACCCTTAGAAATAATCATTGAAATTCCAAGAACAATATGATCTTTTTTATTTCTTATAACTTTCCAAATGTCATTTAATGAAGTGCTGTAGCCTCTTGTCAATCCTGTAAGCAGGGCATCGCCATGACCACAAGCAAGCATTGAAGCCGCAAATACATTACGATCAGTTTTTACCATTCTTGCGCAATCAGATTGTAAAACGCCTTTGCGTTGAAGTTTTTTATAAAGATAATCGATAAATTTATTATTTTCATCCGATAAAGAGGAATTATAAATTTCAATCCCATCACTGGCAATATTGAATTCATTCATTTTTTCAAGAATTTTTTCTTTCTTGCCAATTAAAATTGGTTTACCATAACCATTATCTCGCCACATTGCCGAAACCTTAATTACTTCATTTTGCTCACCTTCAGCAAAAATAATATTTTTTGGGGATCTTTTTAATTTTTCAAAAATAAAGCCAAGACTGTTTACTGATGGATCGCGTCGCGCTTTTAATTGCTTTTTATATTCGTCCCAATCAGTAATTGGTTTACGCGCAACACCTGTTTCAACAGCAGCTTTAGCAACCGCTAGAGGAATTGTATAAATTAATCTTGAATCAAATGGGGTAGGAATAATGTAATGTTTTCCAAACTTCATTTCTCTTCCGCCATAGGCTTTAACTACTTCGTCAGGAACAGTTTCGCGAGCCAATTCTGCCAATGCATGGGCTGCGGCAATTTTCATTTCTTCATTAATCGTTGAAGCTCTAACATCAAGAGCGCCTCTAAAAATATATGGAAAACCCATAACATTATTAACCTGGTTTTCATAGTCACTTCGACCAGTTGCAACAATTGCATCATCACGAACGGCATGGACATCTTCGGGAGTAATCTCAGGATCAGGATTGGCCATTGCAAAAATCACTGGATTTTTTGCCATTGATTTTACCATCTCTTGAGAAACCGCTCCTTTAACAGAAAGTCCTAAAAACACATCTGATCCTTTCATTGCTTCAGATAGAGTGCGCAATTTTGTATCAACAGCATGAGCTGATTTCCATTGATTCATGCCATCAGCTCTGCCTTTAAAGATTACTCCTTTTGTATCGCATAAAATTGCATTTTCATGTGGTAAGCCCATGGCTTTTAAAAGTTCTAAACAGGCAATTCCAGCAGCACCTGCGCCATTGACTACAACTTTTATTTCATTAAATTTTTTACCTGCTAAATGTAGGACGTTTATAATTCCTGCGGCGGAAATAATTGCCGTTCCATGTTGATCGTCATGAAATACTGGTATATCCATTAATTCGCGTAATTTGCTTTCGATAATAAAGCACTCTGGCGCGCGAATATCTTCAAGATTAATTCCACCCCAAGTTGGGCCAAGGTATTTTACGGCATTGATAAATTCATCAGCATTTTCAGTGGCAACTTCGATATCAACGGAATCAATATCAGCAAATCTCTTAAATAAAACTGACTTTCCTTCCATTACTGGCTTACTTGCTAAAGCCCCAAGGTTCCCAAGACCAAGAACAGCTGTGCCATTAGAAATTACTGCAACATAATTTCCTTTAGCAGTATAATCGTAAGCGGTTTCAGGATTTTTTTCGATTTCTAGGCAAGGCACCGCAACTCCTGGCGAATATGCTAAGGCTAAATCACGCTGTGTATTTAATGGTTTAGTTGCATGCATTGCAACTTTTCCAGCCTGTCCACCTTGCATATGGAATTGCAATGCTTCAATTTCTTTTGAGCTTTTATTAGAGTGGATGCTGGAATTTTTTGAATTATTATTTATTTTGTTAGCCATAAAATTATATTTGTTAAATCAGTTGTTAATAAAAATTATTTTTTTATTCTTTTAAAAAATTTGCAATAAATATATTTTGAATTCTTATTGAAACTCAATTTCTATTTAGATCCTGAAGCATTATATTTTTCTTTTTAATAAGAAAAGTAACTTCAAATGATTATATTTTTATTCTATTTTATAATTTTTTAAAGTCAAAACTGTTATGAATTTACTTAGCTTAAATAAAGCAGAAAAATTTGTTGACTGCTTTACGCAATCAAATGAAAAAAGGAATATTAAGTTTATTGTTTTGCATCATATTCAAGGTAATTCATTAGATAATGCCCTTGATCAACTTTATGAAAATAAAGTTAGCTGCCATTATTTAATTGACGATAATGGAAATGTTTTTGAACTTATTGCTGAAAAGGATATTGCTTTTCATGCTGGGAAAAGTTATTGGCAAGGAATTGATGGTCTAAATAAATTCTCGATTGGAATTGAATTAATAAGTAGTGACCCTTTTTCAATTGGCTTTAATATGCCACAAATGACAGCATGTGCTAAATTATGTCGTTATCTTTCTAAGAAATATCAGATTACCCCACGCAACATTGTTGGTCATAGCGATATCGCTTATAACGCAGACACTTTAATGCTTGATCGCAAACAAGATCCTTCGCATTTATTTGACTGGAAATTTTTAGCAAATAATGAAGTTAGTATTTTTCCAAAAATTTCATTAAATCCAAATGATGATAAAATTATGTTTTATCCATCTGACTGCAGTGCGGATATATTTAAAATTAAAAATCGTCTAAGAATTTTTGGATATCGTATTAATAATTTCAATAATCATTATGATGAAGAAATGCAAATATTGGCAAGAGTTTTTAATCGTCGATTCAATCCATCTTGTTATTTAAAAAACTCCGATTCATGGTATCATAGCTCTCAAATTATTTTAAATAAATTAGTTATTTAAATTAATTTTATTATTAACCGTTTTTGCAATAACAGCAACATAAACCTTGGTCACTCCATTTCTTTTTAAAGCCCTAGCGCAATAATTGAGAGTAGAGGCGGTGGTCATAACATCGTCAATTATTAAAATTTTTTTTCCATAAATATTCTTAACGAATTTAGGATTAACAATAAAACTCTTGCGCAAATTCTTCTTTCGCTTATTACGACTTAGACCGATTTGCGAATCATCATTTTTAATACGCAGTAAAACTTGAGGAAAATATTTTTCAGGAGAAATATTTCGAGCAAGCAAATTAGCTTGGTTATATTTACGTTTAACTAATTTCTTTTTATGCATTGGAACGCTTATAACATAATCAATTTGCGAAATAATATTTTTGATTTGTGATTTAAAAATTTTAGCAAATTTTAGAGCAAGGAAGGTTTGATCTTTATATTTTAAATCAATAATTGCTTTACCAATAGTCTGGTTGTATATAAAAATAGCATAGCTAGAATCAAAATGAGGTTTTTTTTGTAAGCAAGGAGCGCAAGATATGTTTGTGCAGAACTTATATTGATTGCGAATTGGCAGTGAACATATTTGACATTTAATTGGTGAAATAAATTCCAAATCTCTAAAACAATTTTTACAAAAAATTCCATCTTTATTAATAATTTTATAACAACATATGCAAGTTGTAGGGTAAATTATTGAAAAAATATTTTTAATTAAATACTTAATTATTTTCATGTGATGAATGAAATTCTTTTTGATCGTAAATTATTAATAAATAACCGTAAACGCTACAGCTTAAAGAGTAGTGATTATAATTTCTTACACCAAAAATGTGCTGATAAAATTTTTGAAGATATAAATAGTTTACCAAAAAATTATAATGATACTTTAGAATTACAAGCCTTTAATGATTATCTTTGTAAACTAGTTAAAACCAATAATAACCAAGTAAATTATGTTAGATGTAATGATGATATAATTTGCGATGAAGAATATCTTCCATTCAAAAATGAAAGTTTTGACATGGTAATAAGTAATTTAAACCTGCAATTTATAAATCATATTCCACAATTTTTAAGTCAAGTAAGGCAGATATTAAGACCAGACGCAGTAGTGATAATGAGTTTTCTTGGGGAAGATAATTTAACTGAATTGGCGCATACAATTTATCTAAGTGAAAATGAATTATATGGCGGGATATCTTCACGAATGATTCCAACTATTGATATTAAAACTGCGGGACAATTATTTGTTAAAAGTGGATTTAAAAACATAATTGCCGATATTGATAAAATAACCATCGAATTTGAAACTGTTAGCCAATTACTATATAACTTGAAATATATGTGTTTAGGAAATATTTTATTAAGCAGATCAAGAAAGTTTTTTTCAAAAAAACTTTTAAAGAAAACATGTGAAAATTTTCAAAAAAATTACGGTCTTGATAATGGAAATATCCCAGCAACATTTAAAATAATAACGGTAATTGCTCAGAAATAATCATGAAACTTGATATTGAACAAGAAAAAATAAAATTAAAACTCGATGAGGTTTTAATTAAAATAAACAACATAAAACCAAAAAAAGGATTATTTAACCTCTTT
>CAMDJZ010000004.1 GCA_945901265.1 Rickettsia typhi | reverse complement strand
CAATGTAAGTTTATTATTTGATTTTATTAAATTAGAAGAAGACCAATCTTCAAAGTATAAATATATTTTTGCTAAAAGTTTTTTCAATGTAAAAGAGAAGCCAATATCACCTGAAGAGATCGCTTTACTTGACGAAATTAATCAAACCCCAACTCCCGAATTAGATTTTTCGCAAGTTATGATTCCAAAAACACAAGATAAATATAATGAAGCATATAAAAAAGCTAGAAGAGAAATATTAAAAGAAATAATTAAAAATAATCCAAATATACCAGATAAGGACCGAGCAGAAGAAGCAACACAAGCTCTAACTTCAATAGATTCAGTAATAGCTGAATTCGAATTCATTGACAAGGACACCTATTCTACACTTGTAAAGCTTTCTAATTTAAAAATAATGAAAGACTTAGTTGGAACAGGTGAAAATTCACATTCTCCTACTAATTCTCCAACTCCTCCTGTTCCTCCTGCTCCTCAAGCGCCAATTCCTGCTTATGGAGATAATAATCCATCTTCGCCAGGACGGCCATCTACATCACCACAAAGCCCAAAAGCAAGTTGTTTAGGTGGGTTTGCAAAAGCTGTGGGAAATATTTTTAGCAGATCCTCAGCAATAAATACTCAAAGTAACCGAGGTGGTAGTCGCTAATAATAAAATATAATTTATTGATTAGGCAGGGATTGTAAAATTTTTACAGTTTTGATATAAAAATCTGGATAAATTTTTTGAAGATTTTGATTAGCATTTTCTAGCAAGGATAAATCATCAAAAATTGCAAAAATAGTTGAGCCACTTCCTGACATTTTAACAAATTGCGGATTAAAATTTTTAACATTTTCGATAATTTCATAAATCACCCCAGCTATTGAAATCGCTGGTTTCTCAAGGTCATTTGGTAATTGTAAAATTTGAGTAATTGATAAATTTTTTAGATCTGGGATTGAATAATTAGTCGTTAAAAAATTTTTATTTTCAGGAATTTTTTCAAATTGATTATTTTGAAAATTAGTATTTTTATTTTTAGAAAATTCCATAAAAACTTGCTTGGTTGATAAATTTATTTGTGGATAAATTATTAAAGAATCAAGCGTTGTAAAATTATTATAGTCAAATAGCTCATCACCCTTGCCACCTACAATCTGAGAGCAATCCTCAAAGAAAAAAGCAATATCGCAACCAAAATTAAAAGAAATTTTTTGCAATTGTTTTTTTGTTAAATTTAAATTAAAAATTTTATTGAGAAGAATCATAAAATAACAGGCATTGGATGAACCTCCGCCAAGACCAGCGCCAACTGGAATATTTTTTATTAATTTTATTTTTAAATTATTTGAAATCGCGAAACTTTGTTGAAAATATTTAAGAATTGTTAGAAACAAATTATTATCAATATCAATAAATTTGGCAAATTCGCCGGTAATTTCAAGTGAAAATTTTTGGCTTTTTTCTACAGATATTTCGTCATAAATATCCAAAAAGGCCATTAATGATTCTAGGTTATAATAACCGTCAGCTCTAAGGTCTTTTACTTTTAAAAACAGGTTTATTTTGGCAGGAGATTTTTTTAGAAACATCTCAATTATTTCAAATTAAGAACTGCCGGATAACTATTTTCGCTCCGACGAATGAAAAGAAAAATCTTTTTATTGCTCTTACTATTTTCTTCAATTATGCTACGCAAATCATCGATTGATTTGATTGGAATTTGATTGGCTGATAATATTATATCACCAACAGCAATGCCTTTTTCAGCCGATTCAGATTTTGGATTTATATCAGTTACTAAAAGACCTTCAATATTGATTTCTTTTTTATCTTTACGAATTTTACTTTTATATTCAGAAAGGACCATGCCAAGTATCTGGGATGTTGGCTTGAGGTATGGTTTTTTTTCAATAGGTTTATTTTCAGCTTTTTTAAATTCATTATCTTTTAATTTCTCGATAAGAATTTTAAGATTTTTAATTTTACCTTGGCGCAATATTTGCAATTTAGCAATTTTTCCAACCGGGAATTTTGCAACAGCTTTTGGTAAAAATTTCATATCCTCAATATCTTGATCTTCAAATTTGAGGATTATGTCTGTTGGTAAAAGCCCAGCTTTATCAGCTGGCCCATCTTTTATAACTTCTACAACAAATGCTCCTTTGTTATTTTCTAATTTCATTGAATCGGCAATGTCATCGCTAATATCTTGGACTGATACACCAATCCATCCCCGAGTAACTTCTCCTTGATCACGCAATTGTTTAACAACTTGTAAAACAGAATTTGAGGGGGTAGCAAAGCCAATTCCAACACTTCCACCTGATGGTGAAAAAATAGCGGTGCTAATGCCAATTACTTCCCCGCGAGCATTGAACATTGGACCGCCAGAATTACCTTTGTTAATTGCAGCATCGGTTTGAATAAATTCATCACTTTGACCATTATTTATATCACGGCCTCGCGCCGAAACAATTCCAAGCGAAACCGATCCACCAAGTCCATATGGGTTGCCAATAACAATCACCCATTCACCAATTCTTGCTTCTTGCGAATCGCCAAAAATAGCAAATTTTAATTCTTTGGTTGGATTAATTTTTAATAATGCCACATCGGTTTTTTTGTCAATGCCTATAACTTTGGCTTTATATTTAGAGCCATCATGCAAGCTAATTGTAATATCATTCGCATCATCAATAACATGATGGTTAGTAACAATTAAACCATCTTTAGATATAATAAAACCTGAGCCAATTGAAGATAGTTTACGCTTCATTTCATTTGGTTGACGAAGCTGACGTTCAAGATGTTTGCGCAAGTCATCAAAGAGAGGGGTTTTAGGAAATTCTTCAATAAAATTATCTTCAAGATTATTATTACTTTTTTGTTCTTGAGAGGTGGTAATATTAACAACGCAAGGCAATAAATCTTCTACTAAATCAGCAAAACTATTGGAGATTAATTGCTTAGAAGGAATATGTTCAGAATTTTTAACGAGAGATTTTGTTAAATTTTTAGAATTTTTTTCTGGTAAATTTAGTAAGTTTTTTGATGAATTTTCTTTATTTTTATTATTAATTTTTAATTCCGATGGCGATTTTGAAGAAGAATTATTATTGTCAATATTGGCATTATTATTCTCTACAGCATTGGCTTTAGATGATCCTTGTGAGTTAGTATTTGCAATATTTTTGGGATTTATATTTTCAGAATTATTTTTTTGTGGAGTAATATTTTCAGATTTTTGGTTTGCTGAATTTTCTGTATTTGCAGATTTTTTTACTGCAGATTGTTGATTTAAATTTCGTGGAGATGATGAAATGTTATTATCTTGGGCAATGGCGTTATTGTAAAATAAAAAACATAATAAAAAAATTAATTTTATAAATAATTTTATTAAAAACATAAAATTGAGATGTTTAATTTCTTGAAGATGATGAAGTGTTCATGTAGCGAAAAAATTCATTATCCGGAGATATAACCATTCTGGTTTTGTCACTTTTTAAAACTTCTTTATAAGCAGATAATGAACGATAAAATTCAGCAAAATCAGGATCCTTGCCATAAGATTCGGCGAAAATTTTAATTGATGAAGCATCGCCTTCACCTCGCGTTAGATCTGCGGTTTTTTTAGCTTCGGCAATAATAATGGTACGTTGTTTATCAGCTTCTGCGCGAATCCGATCAGCTTCTTCAGCACCTTTAGCACGAATTTCGCGAGCTTCTTTTTCTCTTTCAGTTTGCATGCGAGCAAAAATTCCATCGGAGTTTTCCTTTGGTAAATCTGCACGCATAATACGAACATCGACAATTTTAATACCAAAAATTTCCGATGAATTACTAACAGCATCTTTAATATCTTGCATAATATTGGTACGATTTTCAGTTAATAACTCATTAAGAGTAGCCTCACCAATAACTTGCCTTAGACTTGAGTCAATTATGCCGGAGAGCTTGCTTGAAAGGCCTTGTTGCGTTGCTACTGATGTATAAAATTTTAATGGATCAGTAATTTGATATTTTGCGAAAGCATTAATGATTAAACGTTTTTGATCAGAAGCAATAACCTCTTGTTCAGAAATTACCAAATCAATTATGCGTTTATCAAAAATAACTGCATTTTGTAAAAAAGGAACTTTGAACTTTATTCCCGGCGTTTTAATTACGCGAATTGGCTCTCCAAATTGCAGTATTAGTGCTTGTTGCCTTTGATCAATGGTAAAAATTGAGCTAGCAAATAAAATAACTGCGATAGTAGCAACGATTAGAATTTGTTTTATTCTATTATTCATAGTTAAAAAAATTATAGTTTAGGGTTTCTGAGTTGATTTAATTGTTTGTGAAGTATTTTCAATAATTTTTTCAGAATTATTTATAGAACTAACTTTATCATTTGTAATGCCATTATTAACTGGAAAATAAGGCATTACTGCTGACTTAGAAATAGATTTATCAATGTAAACCTTATCAATATTGCGATAAATTTGCTCCATTGTTTCAAGATAAAGTCTTTTTTTAGTAACTTGTTTAGCCTTTGAATATTGAGTGTAAATCGAACTAAATCTTCCCGCTTCACCTTCGGAATTGGCAACAATTTCTTTAGAATAGGCCTGTGATTGTTCAAGCATTTGCGAAGCTAAACCTCGCGCTCTAGGGATTATATCATTAGAATAAGCTTGGGCTTGGTTGATTTCTTTTTCCTTATCGGCTTTTGCAGTTTGAACATCGCGAAAGGCATCGATTACTTGACTTGGTGGATCTACTCGACGCATTTGCACCAAGATTACTCGAACACCTGCGCCATATGAATCAAGAATTTCTTGAAGAAGAATTTTAGCTTCTTGTTCAATGCGTTGTTTGCCATCAGATAATGCATCAGCAATTGGCGATCGCGCTATTATTTCACGCATTGCACTTTCGGCTGATTTACGAATTGATGAATTTGGTTCAGCAATATTGAAAACGAAATCGCGGATATCAGAAATTTGCCATTGAACTTGGAATTCAATATCAACAATATTTTCATCGCCAGTTAGCATTAAACTTTCTGCATCTAGATTTCTTTTAGGTGATGATTTACGAGAATCGGATGCAAAGCCAAACTCTTCAGTATTAACTGTTGTAACGCTTTTTTTAATTACCTGCCCAAAAGGATAGGGTAGATAATAATTTAAACCAGGCGTTGCTACTTTGTAGAATTTTCCAAAATATAAAATTGCGGCATTTTCATCGGTATTAACTTTATAAAAACCAGTTGCCAAATAAAATAAAATTAAACTCAGAATTACTAAGCCAATTTTAGATTTATCGGAATTATTATTACCATATTTTTTTAACTTCGAAAAATTTGGATTTTTTAAAAAATCAAAAAAATTATCAATGATTTTATCAAAAAAATCCTTATCATCATCATTATTATTTCTGCTATGCGACTGGTTATGTGAGTTGTATGTTGATTGTTTATTGCGCTCCGTGCTTGAGTCTATTTTAGGATTTTGATTATTAGTTTTTTGAGAATTTTTATTTTTTTCATCCTTATCATTTTTGTTAGGATCGTCATTATTAGGTTGCGAATTATTATTATCGTTTTGTTGGTTTGATTGATTTGAATTTTTTTTAATATTATTTCCAGCTGATGAAGGTTTTTTTGAATCACCTTGATTCCACGGTCCCCAAGGCCCTGGGTTATCGTTGGAATCATTATTGTTAAAAAGAATTAAATCTTTAAAAGAGTTTTTGTCTGCATCTAAAGTTTTATAATTTGAGTCAACGGAAAAATTATTATTAAAGCTTGGCTGCAAGTTAGGATATAGAAGTGATGGTTTTTTTAAACTTAGCTTATGGGGCGAAAAATGTTTAAACATCAGAAAGTATAAATTTAAATTTTAAATAAAACACTCATTCGAGCGGTGTATATATGATTTTCAAGGTCTTAATAATAATAAAAAAAACAGAACTTGAAAAGATTTATAACTTTTATAAAGTCCAATTTAATTGACTCTAAAAACAAATTCAATAAATTTTTTAGATGAATTTATAAATTCTTTTGAGATTAGATTATGCAAAAAACCGAAAAAACATTAGCTGATTTTATTAACCAAATTCCCGAGGTTAGCGGAGTAAAAAAAATTATTGCCGTTGCGTCAGCAAAGGGTGGGGTTGGTAAATCAACAATTGCATGTAATTTAGCAATTGCCTTAAGTCAAATCGGCGTGAAAACCGCTTTACTTGATGCAGATATCTACGGCCCATCAATTCCAAGTTTAATGAATTTTGAAGATAAGCCGCAAGTTAAGGATGATTTTCTTTTGCCAATTCTAGCTAATAAAGTCAAATGTATTTCAATTGGTACGATGATTGATGCAAATTCCGCAGGAGTTTGGCGAGGCCCGATGGTAACTAAAATTCTTTATCAATTAATTCGCAGTGTTAACTGGCAATATGATGGGAATAAGGTTGAAGTAATGATTATCGATATGCCACCGGGAACCGGAGATGTTTATTTGAGTTTAGCAGAAAAATTTCCACTATCGGGAGTTGTTTTAGTTTCTACACCACAAACCTTATCTGTGATTGATACTGTAAAGTCTGTTGACTGTTTTAAAAAATTAAAAATTCCACTTTTAGGGATAATTCAAAATATGGCATTTCTTGAAATTGCTGGTAAAAAAATTTTTTTATTTGGTGAAGATGGAGCTAAAAAATTGGCAATAGATTATGATTTAAAATTTTTAGGCGAAGTGCCAATAATCCCTGAAATTTCTCAATGTAGCGAAGAACGAATTCCTTATTTAATAAAATATCCACAAAGCGAAACTGCAAAATTTTTTCAAAAGTTAGTTAAGGATTTTTAGAATAATTAATTAATGATGATGATCATGCGAATGCTTGTAGATAGCTATTTCATCGCCAATTTCTGGTGATGAATTATTGGAATTATCATGTAAAGTATTATGGGAATTAGAATTTTTTAAAACATTAAAATCCTTATTAAATAATGCTAAATATTGGGGATTAGTAACAAGAGATTCAGCGGAACCGTGACAGCAAATATGACTATTCACGCATATCACTTCGTCGCTTTTTTGCATTACAAAATTTAAGTCATGGGAGACCAATAAAATTGCACAATGTTGTAAATTGCGAATATCATTTAGAATTTGATAAAATTCCGCAATACCATTAATATCCATATATTGAGTAGGTTCGTCAAGTACCAAAAAATCTGGCTTGCCTATAATTGCTCGAAGAAATATAATTTTTTGTAATTGTCCACCAGAGAGATCGTGAAGCCTTTGATTTAAAATTTTATTAATTTCAAGTCTATCGCAGAGTTTTTTAAAATAATCATCGACAATAAAATTTTTTTTTGCTAAACCAATAAAATCAATCGCAGAAATCGTAAAACTTTTATCTAAATTTATTTTTTGAGGCATATAGCCATACTGAATTTTCTTATCAGCAATTACCTTTCCTGAGGTTGGAGTTATGAGTTGAAGAGCGATTTTGGCGATAGATGTTTTACCTCCACCATTAGGACCAATCAGGGTAGTAATCTGGCCTTTTTTAAACTGTAAAGAAATATCATTAATGATTTTTTCGTGGTTAATTTTTAAACTAACTTTTTTTAATTCAATAATATTCATTTATGCAAAAATTTTTATTAATTTTATTAATCCTTCAGCTTGTAAGTTTTAAAGCAAGTAACGCTGATGATAATTCTAGTAATTTAAATCAAAAAAAAAGTGATAATAAAATTAAAATTGCTAGCTCGATTAATCCCCTTTACCAAATTATTTTAGCAATTACTGGTGATAAAGCAGATAATTTTTTAGTTTTTAAAAGTAATTTTTCAGAGCATAATTATCAACTTAAAAGCGATGATGTCAAGGTTTTACAAAAAGTTGATTTGATTTTTATGATTGATGAGGGTTATGAAAAGACCCTGTTTAAACTTATAAAAAATTCACCGTTAAAAAATAAGTTTTTTACAGTAACAGAAATTGAAAAAATAAATTTATACAAGACAAGAAATTCTTCTAATTATATCGATTATCATTTATGGCTAAACCCTGATAATGCTATATTAATAGCTGATTCTGTAGTTAGTAAATTATGTATAAATGATCAAAAAAATTGTCAGTTTTATGAACAAAATTTAGTTAAATTTAAACAAGAAAATCAGCAAGTTATTTCCTTAATCAATAAAAAATTAATTAAAATTAAGGAACAAAATTTTATTTTTTATCATGATTGCTATCAATATTTTGAAAAATATTTTAATCTTACACCAATTATGGTTATTGACTATAATCATGCTTTGGACATTAAAATAAATAAATTAAAATTAGTTGATGAGATTGCAAAAAATAATAAAATTAAATGTCTATTTGGTGATATTAATGATGAAAAAAATAGTGCTATGAAAATCGCTAAAAATTATAATATAAAATTCCAGAAGCTTGATGTGATTGGCTTAAATAATGAAAATATTGATAATGAAAAAATATTAAATAATAATGGATATAACCAGATATTACTAAATATAGTTGATAATATTGAAAAATGTTTAAATTAAATAATTTATAATATTATTTAATTAAAAAATTAACTGACTATTTTTGTAAATTTTCTTTTATATTTTTAACAATTTCATCATCAGTAATTTTAAAAAATTTAAATAAATCTTCGGCTTTACCTGATGCGCCAAAACCGTTCATGCCAATGAATATCCCGTCATTAATGAAGCGCTCTAGGCCTTGACGAATTCCAGCTTCAACACCGATTCGTAAAATATTTTTTTCACCTAAAGTTTCTTGTTGATATTGCAAATCTTGTTCTAAAAAAATTGATGAACATGGCATTGAAATAACTCGACAATTAATATTTTGGGTTTGTAATTTTTGTTGAGCACTAATCGCAATCTGCACTTCTGAACCAGTTGCAATTATAACTGCATCAAGTTTTTGTTGAGGATTTTCTGCCTTGATAATATATCCTCCGCGATGATAACTTCTATTATCCTTTTCAACAAAATTTAAAACTTGTCGACTAAAAATAAATGCCGATGGTGAATTATTTTTTTGTAAACCCAATTCATAACAAGCTAGGGTTTCTTCACTGTCACATGGTCTAAAAACATGGAGATTGGGAATTGAACGAAGCATTGCTAAATGTTCAATTGGTTGATGCGTTGGCCCATCTTCCCCAAGCCCAATTGAATCATGAGTGAAAATATAAAAAATCTGTTTTTGCATTAATGCTGAAAGGCGAATTGCAGGTTTTAGATAATCACTAAAAACTAAAAAAGTTCCACCATAGGGAATGAAATTACTATGCAGTGAAATTCCATTCATTATTGCTGACATTGCATGTTCACGAACTCCATAGTGAATATAACTACCCGAAAAATCATTTTTAGAAATTGCTTTAGTGTGAGAGGTTTTAGTTAGAACTGATTCAGTAAGGTCCGCTGATCCAGCTATTAGACCAGTAATTTCAGATGTTAAAAATTCCAAGACATCAAGTGATGATTTTCGAGTTGCCTGATTAGCTTTTTTTTCGATAATTGTCTTATAAAAATTTTTAATTTTTTCTTGAAAATTTCCGCTAAATTTTTTGTAAATTATTGCCTCAAGATTTGCTTTTTGTTGAGGTGATAATTTTGCAAAATTTTCATCAAAATTTTGGTAATCATTTTGGCATCTTAAATGGGCATTACGGAATTCTAAAATTAATTCGCTGGGAATTTCAAATGGTTGGTAATTCCAATTTAATTGTTGACGGGTTTTTGCAACCTCTTCAGCTCCAAGAGGCGAGCCATGACATTTTTCGCTACCAGCTTTATTTGGTGAACCAAAACCAATTGTTGTTTTGCAATCAATTAGAAAAGGCTGTGATGAATTTTGCGCCAATCTTAAAGCATTTCTTATTTGATCATGATCATGACCGTCAATGCTAATTACACTGAATCCAAGGGCTTCAAAGCGCAATTTAATATTCTCGGATGTTGTAATTGCAGTATGGCCATCAATTGAAATTGAATTATTATCCCAGATTACAACAAGATTATTGAGTTGAAGATGTCCGGCAAGCGATAGAGATTCTTGAGAAATTCCCTCCATTAAACAGCCATCGCCAACTAATGCGTAAATTTTATGATCAAACATTTCTTTTGAAATTCTCGCTTGCATCATTTTAGCTGAAATCGCCATTCCAACAGCATTTGCTAAACCTTGACCCAAAGGTCCAGTTGTAGTTTCAATTCCAGCAAGTTCGCCATATTCAGGATGGCCTGCACATTTACTATGGAGCTGACGAAAATTTTTTATATCATCTAGCGATATATCTTCATATCCAGTTAGAAAAAGGAGTGAATATAAAAGCATCGAACCATGTCCTGCTGATAAAATAAAGCGATCACGATTTAACCATTTAGGATCTTTTGGATTAAATTTTAAAAATTCGCAAAAGAGAATTGTTGCAAAATCAGCCATACCCATCGGCATTCCTGGATGTCCTGAATTGGCATTCTGAACCGCATCTATAGCTAAGAAACGAAGACAATTGGCAAGAGATTTTTTTGTCATTATAAAAAAATTAAAAAGTTAAAGGTTGCAATTTTATTTGTGCCAACAAAACTAAATTAGCTTAAAAAATATTGCAAAGATTTCTTAAAAATTTTTTAAAACTAATTTTCCAATTTATGGTTTTTACCTCCAAAAAAATAGCAAAAAATAAGTCACACAGTAAAGAAAGACAAGTTCACACCTTATTTTCATTGTTGCCAAATTTGGTAACAATTTCAAGTTTATGTCTAACCTTGACCGCCATCAGATTTTCAATGGATGGTGATTTTATCTATGCGACAATATTACTGTTGGTGGCGGGATTTATGGATGGGGTCGATGGGCGATTAGCTAGATTCCTGAATACTTCGAGTGAGTTTGGGGCGCAGTTAGATTCGCTAATTGATTTTGTAAATTTTGGAGTGGTTCCAGGGTTTGTCATTTATTTTTGGGTTAATACTTATCAGGATGTAAAAGGTTTTGACTGGGCGATGGTGTTATTTTTTGCCATTTGCATGGTTATTCGTTTAGCGCGATTCAATGTTGACTTAAATCATAAAACTAACAATCCACTGCTTGAAAAATTTTTTTTCAAAGGAATACCAGCTCCAGTTGGCGCAGCATTGGCAGTGCTTCCCTTGGTTTTATATTTTGAATTTGGCGATGGTTTTTATACTAATCCATTAATTGTCATTACTTATGTTTCGGTTTTAGCTGTTTTTTTAGCTAGTCGAGTTCCAACAATTTCGATTAAAAAAATTCCCATTCGCAATGAATTTGCTTATGTAACATTAATGATACTGGGATCGATAATTATTGGTTTAATTGTTAAGCCTTGGCTAACTCTAGCAATTATCGGTGTAAGTTATGCCATCTCAATTCCATTTACAATTTTTTACTATATTAAAATCGAAATTTCCGATCGCAAAAAAATAAATAATGCATAAATAAAAATTAAAAATTATGAAAAAAATTTTAATAATTAATGGCCCAAATTTAAACTTATTACATTTGCGTAATGCCAAAATTTATGGAAATAGTAGTTTGCAAAAAATTGAACATCAATGTCAGTTACTTGCTAGAGAAATAAATGTCGAATTAACATTTAAGCAAACTAATAATGAAGCGGTAATTATAGATTTAATTCAAAATGCCATAGATGTTTTTGATGGCTTAATTATTAACGCTGCTGGTTATACTCATACCTCAGTTGCAATTCATGATGCTCTTGAAATTTTTAATGGTGTAAAAATTGAATTGCATATTTCTAATATTTTTAAACGCGAAGATTTTCGTCATCATTCATTTTTAAGCAATGTGGTTGACGCAGTAATATCGGGTCTTGGTGTTGATGGATATCAAATTGCTTTACTAGCAATTCCTAAGCTAATAGAAAGTAAAAAAATTAATATTTAAAAAACAAAATAAATTGCTTTGCAATGATTCCTCTTAATATTTCACAAATTTCAAAAACCTTTAACAAGCCAATCCTAGATGATATTAATTTGACTGTTGATAATGGCGTTATCTTTGGTTTTATTGGTTTAAACGGGCAGGGTAAAACTACTTTAATAAAAATTATTCTTGATTTGTTGGATCAAGATAGTGGCGATGTCGAAATTTTTGGTATATCAAAATTACTTCCTAATTCACGGCAAAAAATATGTTATTTACCAGAAAAATTTCAACCAGCAATTCATCAAACGGGTTTTGAATTTTTGGAATTTGCCTTAGGTTTTTATGAGGATTATCAAGGTAAAAAATTTTATGAAAATAATTTAAAATTAATTTGTAATAACCTTGATTTTGATCATAATGTTCTTAACCAAAAAATAGCAAAATACTCTAAGGGCATGACTCAAAAATTAGGGTTACTTGCTACTTTTTTATCGAATGCAGATTTAGTAATTTTAGATGAGCCTATGTCAGGACTTGATCCAAAGGCAAGAATTGCTTTAAAAAAAGAATTAATCAATTATAAAAAACATAAAAAAACAATTTTTTTTAGCTCCCATATTTTAGCTGATATGGATGAGATATGTGATAAAATTGCCGTTCTTCATGATTCCAAAATACGTTTTACAGGAACACCAAAAGCCTTTAAAGACAAACATGAAAAGCATGATCTTGATCAAGCATTTCTTGCTGAAATTTTAGCTTGATTTAGATTTTTTAAACAGTGAAAATATAAAAAAAATTAATAAAAAACTATTTAATGACTGCAAAAATTATTGATGGAAAAAAAATCGCTCATGAAATGCGCAATAAAATTGCCTCTCAAATAAGCGATATTAAAAAAAATTATCATATTACTCCAACCCTTGCGGTAATCCTTGTTGGCAATGATCCAGCTAGCGAAGTTTATGTAAGTAACAAAGAAAAATCGGCTCATGGTGTTGGAATGAATTCAATCCAATATAAATTAGCTAGTGATATTTCTGAAAATGATCTAATCGCTAAAATTAAAGAATTAAATGCTGATAAAAAAGTTCACGGAATTTTAGTTCAACTTCCATTGCCTGCTCACATTGATAGTAAAAAAATAATTTACGCGATAGACTTTCGTAAAGATGTCGATGGTTTTCATGTTATCAATGCTGGAAAATTATCAATTGGTGAAATTGATGGAAAAAATAAAGCTATTATCCCATGCACTCCTCTTGCTTGCTTGCATTTGCTCAAGGAAGTTCATGGTGAAGATTTATCGGGATTGAAAACATTGGTAATTGGGTCTTCAAACATCGTGGGAAGTCCACTTGCTAAATTATTAATTCTCGAAAATTGTACGGTTACTATAGCTAATCGAAGCACTAAGGATTTGAGTTTTGAATGTCAAAATGCTGATGCTATTATCGTTGCGGCTGGTTCACCAAATTTAATTAAATCATCAATGGTAAAAAAATCTGCAACAATTATTGATGTTGGGATCAATAGAATCAATGTTGACGGAATAAATCGCTTAGTTGGCGATGTAGATTTTGAAGCGGTAAAAAAAGTTGCTGGTTCAATTACTCCAGTTCCTGGTGGAGTTGGTCCAATGACTATCACCTATTTGCTTAAAAATACAATTGATTGCTGTTTGCAAATGATTGCATAATTTTCTTCAAATTGAAAAATTTGTTGATTTAATAAATTAATATTTTTCAAATAAACTTTTGAAAATTAAAAAATAACTTTAAATAATTACAGTTAATTAATAATAAAATAAATATTTATAATATATGCCAAAAAGAATAATTAAAGCTATTAAACATATTAAGAAAAAAGCGAACCAAGATTCTATCGTTAATTTTCTAACTGAAAATAAGGTGGTAATTTTAAAATCAATTATTGGGCTGTTTATTTTGATTGGTTTATATGGAATTTATAGTATTGCTGAAAATTCTCAGGCCAAAAAATATTCTGCAATTTTGCATGAATCATTATTGGCTCAACAAGTTGGCGATATTAAAACTGCTAAGGAAAAATTACTACAAATTCACAAATCGCGCTTTGTGCCATCAAATGTCTCGGCAATTGCCTCAATTCGTTATGCTGGCTTTCTTATCGAAGAAGGTAATAAAAAAGAAGCCCAAGAAATATATTTATCAGTAAATAATTGCCTTACTTGCAATGATTACCTAAGTGACTTAGCTGGATTACTTGCGATTAGCACTTGGTTATCCGATGATGAGTTAATGAAAGCTGACCTATCTAAAAAAATAAACAAAATCTATAAAAAATCTCACGAGCTTAAATCTTACATAAATGAACAAAGGGGATTTTATGAAATGCAAAAAAATAATTTAGAAGCAGCTAACAAAGCTTTTACAGAAATCATCAATGATACTAATGCCGATAAAACAATAAAAGCGAGAGCTCAAGATGCCAAAAAAATGCTTTCTCAAAAAGGTTTCAAAGAAGAAGTTGTAGAATCAAAGTCTAAAAAAGAATCTCCTAAAAAAGTTGGCGATTTAAAATCTGATAATTCTAAAACTTTGAATGAAGATTCCCAAAATCTTGAAGAAAAACCAGCTAAAAAATAAGTAAATATATTTCAATTAAAATCAATGTTTTTTATTTTAAAAAAAAAATTCTATTTATTTTTAGTTATCTTAATAAATTTCGTTGTTATTGCTTGCTCGAAGGATCAAGATTATGATAAGTCAAAAGCTGTTTTAGCCTACGTGCAAGATAATTCTCTTGAGATTGATATAAAATTACAAAATAATGATATTGTCTTACCTAAAACAAAACCTAATAATAGCTTCCTTGGTTCCTTATCGTCTTTAAACCAAATTAACGAGAATATTGAAAAAAATTACCAGCCAAATAATAGTTTTTTATTTAATAAAAAAAATAAGCTTAAACTAAGAAGATCATGGTCAAAATCACTTTTTTACGCCTCATCAAAATTTGAAAACTTCCATTTTGAGCCGATAATTTATCAAGAAAAAATTTATTTTTTAGATTCAGCGGGAGAGCTTTTTGCATATGATTTAAAAACCAAAAATATGCTTTTTAAATCGCAAATCTTTGATAAAAAAACAGTGCAAAATTATCGCACTCCGCAAATTAGTTTTGCGGATAATAAAATTTTTGCAACAATTGGCTCTAATTATATTTCTGTTGTCAATGCCAATGACGGTAAGATAATTTGGCAAAAACAAGTTAGTGCAATTTTATCTTCAAAGCCAATTGCTAGTGATAATTTACTTTACGTTGCAAGTGATAATAACCATCTATATTGCTTTAATGTAAATAGTGGTGAGCTTGTTTTTAGCCATATGGGAGTCGGTCGTGCCACGGCAATATTGGGTACGCCAATGCCGGTAATTTATCAAGATAAAATTTTAGTGGCTTATTCTTCGGGTGAAATTTACGCACTCAATAAAAATTCCGGAGAAGTAATTTGGGTTCATGATTTGAATTTAAATAAAGCAATTAATTCAGACTTTTATCTCAATGATGTTGATGCTAATCTCTTAGTTAAAAATGACGTAGTTTACGCAATTGGCAATGGTGGATTAATGAAAGCAATAAATATTAAAAATGGTTCGATAATTTGGAAAAAACAAATTGCTGGAATCTCTAATTTTTGGTTGGCCAAAGATTATCTTTATGTTATAAATCTTGAAAATAAACTCATCGCTCTAAATCGCCATAACTCAAAAATTAAATTAATTAAACAATTACCAGCCTATAAAAATCCAAGAAAACCGGCATCAAAATTTATTTATAATGGTATAATTATGGCGGGAAATAAATTATTAATTTCTCGCCTTGACGGTGTTTTAATTGCAGTATCGCCATTTAACGGAACCATTGAAAACAGTGTTGAGCTTGGCAAAAAAATTTCACATACGCCAATTGTTGTTGATGATAAAATCTATCTGCAAACTGTCGGAAATTTTACTATCGAAATCATGGAATTAAAATAGTTTTATCATGACTAAATACACTGAAAAAAATACTGAAGAAATTTTACAAACAGTTAAAAATAATGGTGATCAAATTCCCACGCTTACTGATAAATATGATGCTAAAATAACTGAAAAATTTTGGCAGAATTTTTGGCAAAAAAAAAATATTTATCAATTTCGTGATGATTTATCAAAGGCTCAAACTTTTGTAATTGATACTCCTCCTCCTACAGTATCAGGAGTTTTACATATGGGACATATTTTTTCTTACACACAAGCCGATTTCGTTGCGCGCTACAATCGTATGAGTGGCAAAGATGTTTTTTATCCGATGGGTTTTGACGATAATGGTCTGCCAACCGAAAGATTAGTTGAAAAAATTATCGGCAAGAAAGCCGGAATTTATGAAAATGAAAATGGTCGCGGTTCTTTTGTTACCAAATGTCGCGAAGTAGTCGAAGAAGCTGAAGAAGAATTTGAAAATCTATTTAGCGAAATTGCCTTATCGGCTGACTGGAATGAAAAATACCAAACTATCTCACCTGAAGTTCAAAAAATTTCTCAAGCTTCTTTTGTTGATTTATTCAATAAAGACTTAGTTGAAAAACAATATAAGCCAGTTTTTTGGGACATTTCTGACCGCACGGCTCTTGCCCAAGCCGATATTATCGATAAAGAAGTCGAGGGCGAAGCGCATTATATTAATTTTGCAATTGCCAATGATTCCTTAGAAGAAATTGCTGATAAAAATTATCCACTTGAAATTATGACAACACGTCCCGAGCTCCTTTCGGCATGTGTGGCAGTAATGATTAATGGTGAGGATGTTAGATATCAAGATTTAATTTTAGATAAAAATAAATTTAAAGAACAAGGAAGCGAAGGACCAACTGGCTCATACGCAATCACTCCACTCTTTGGTGTTAAAGTTCCAATTATCGCTGATAATTTAGTGCAAAAAGATAAGGGAACAGGAGCGGTAATGTGCTGCACTTTCGGCGATGATACTGATGTTATTTGGTGGGAAAAATATGGCTTAGAAAATCGTGAAATTATCGGCGATGACGGATCATTAATCGAACTAATTGATATTTCTAAAGATGAGGAAAGTAAGCAATATGTTGGAAAAGATTCAGCAATTTATAATCCTTTAAATTGGTTATTTTTTATTAATATAAAATCATTTCAAAATCCAATTAAAGATCCAGCTAATTTTATTGAAAATTATAATAAAATTGCCAATAAAAAAATTAAAATTGCTAAAGAAGAAATTATCAAATTACTTTCAGATTTAGAATCAACAATTGACAAAAAAAACTACCCGATATTTTCGCGACCTAAAGAAAAAATAATTCGTCCAGTCAAATGCGCTGAGCGCTCCGGTGTTCCAATCGAAATTATCAGTAAACCACAATGGTATGTTAAAATAAGTGACAAAAAAGAAAAATTAAAACAAAAAGCTCATCAGTGTAATTGGTATCCTGAATATATGCGCGTAAGAATCGATCAATGGATTGATGGACTTTCCAAGGATTGGTGTATTTCAAGGCAAAGATTTTTTGGTGTAAAATTTCCAGTTTGGCATCTTAAAAATGCTAATTGCGAAAATTTAACGCAAGTAAAATTTATAAAACCAAATGAAAAATTCTTTGATAGTGATTTAGCCTATAGAACTGTTATTGCCTCAATTGAGCAATTACCTGTTGATTTGCAAATAGATATTCCGCAAGGCTATTTTTTACCAAATGACGAAGATGAAAATAAGATCAAGGAGTTTAGAGAAAAATTAAATGATGATGATAGAAGTAAAAAAATTATTAAAGATATAGATCAAGAATTTTGGATTGTTACTCCCGAAACGGATATCATGGATACTTGGGCAACTTCATCAATTTCGCCACAGCTTTCCAGCAAAGGAATTTCAAGTGAAATTTGTTTTGATAGCAATCGCCATAAAAAATTATTTCCTGCCGATTTACGTCCGCAAGCTCATGAGATAATCAGAAGTTGGGCATTTTATACAATTGTTAAAAGTTACTTACATAGTTTAGAAATTGTTAAAGATGAATATGGCCAGGCAATAAAAAATCAAGATGGTTATAAAAAGTTACAAGAAAATTCCAATCAAGAAATTTCGATTCCGTGGAAAAATTTGATGATTTCGGGTTGGTGTTTGGCATCGGATAAAACTAAAATGAGTAAATCGAAAGGCAATGTTGTAACGCCGAATGCATTAATTCAAGAAAAATCTGCAGATGTTGTGCGTTATTGGGCTTCTGCATCAAGCCTTGGTGCTGATATTACCTTCAGTGAAGAAACTTTTAAAATTGGTCAAAAATTAATTACTAAATTATTTAATTCAGCAAAATTTTGTAGTCAACATTTTGCAATATTAAATCAAAATATTAATCAAATTAGCGATGAAAAATTAGCTGAATTTATTACGGAAGATTTGGATTTGTGGATTTTAAATCGCCTTGATTTGGTTATCAAAAAATATAATGAGCAATTTGAAATTTTTGAATATGCCAAAGCTCGTGAAGTTATCGAAGAATTTTTTTGGCATTATTTTTGCGATAATTATTTAGAAATTTGTAAAGTTAGATCATATGGTTTATCAGCGCAAATACTTGAAAATATTGAGCTTAACACTGATCAAAAAAATGAGATTATTGCCAAACAATTAAGCTCACTAGCAACGTTATTTTTATGTTTGAAAAATATTTTAAAACTTTTTGCGCCAATTATTCCGCATATTTGCGAAGAAATTTACAGTAAAATTTTCAGTGAAGAATTTGCTAATTTTAAATCAATTCATGCTCGAGGAAATTATCCACAATTACCAAAAAATTTAAAATATGATCAAAAATATTTTCAAATTGGCTATGAAGTTTTGGCAATAATTTTTGAAGTTAGGAAATTTAAATCTGAAAAAAACCTATCAATGAAATCAATAATTGTAGTTTTACAAATAGTTACTAAGCTAGATTTAACAAGAGCTGGAGCTGATATTGCGAATGTCTGTAATGCTCAAAAAATTGAATTTATTTTAGGAAATAATCTCGAAGTTAAAATTTCTTGTTAAAATAGACTAGAATTGTTAATGATAATTAATAACTATTTAAAGTAATTTTAAAATCAATAATATGGTTGGTAAAAATATTGCAATAATTGGAGCGGGAATTTCTGGTTTAATTGTTGCTAATGAATTAAAGGAAATTGCTAATATTACAATTTTTGAAAAGGCAAGGGGAGTTGGTGGCAGAATGTCAACTCGCTATAAAGATGATTTTTCTTTTGATTTTGGGGCGCAATTTTTTACAGCTAAAACTCCTGAATTTATTGGTTATTTGGAAAAATTTATTGATTTAAAAATTGTTGAAAATTGGCAAGCAAATTTTGTAGAAATTGATGGCAATAATATTACTTATGCTCGTCAATGGAATGATCAAAATAAACATTTCATTGCCTCGCCAAAAATGAATTCTCTTGCGAAGTATTTAGCGAATGATCTTGATATTAAATTGCAAACAAAAATATCAAGAATTGACAAAAAACTAAATTCATTAGAAATTTTTGATGATAAAAATAATTTTTGTGGTGAATTTGATTTAATGATTTTAACAATTCCACCTCAACAAGCCTTAGAAATTTTGCCAAAAAATTTTAAATATATTAACGATCTTCAAAAAAAAGAAATGCTTCCTTGTTTTGCATTAATGCTGGGTTTAGCCAATAAGCCAAAGTTAAATTGGGATTGCGCATATTTTAAAAATTCTAAATTGAGTTGGGTTGCTATAGAAAATTCTAAGCCAAGTAGAAATTCATCTAATTGCTTAACAATTCTTTCTCGAAATTCATGGGCTGCTGATAATATTGAAGCTGATTTGCAATTTATAAAAAATGAAATGATTGCAGAATTTGAAAATTTATCAAACTGTAAAATTGGTGAAATTTTATTTAGCGATATTCATCGCTGGAAATATGCTAATATAGCCAAACAAAAGGGTTTACAATTTTATTATGATTCGGAAAATTTAATAGCAATCTGTTCTGATTGGTTGATTCAAGGCCGAGTAGAATCAGCATATCTAAGCGCAAGATCGTTAATTGAAGAGTTAAAGTGTAATTTATTTAAAAATGTTTAAAGTAAATAAAATATCGCAATTACTCACATATAATAAATATCTTAACAAAAATAGTTTAGTTAAGTTATTTTCTAATCAAAAATCAAGATTTCTACTAGTTGGTGGTTATAATTTTATTTTTATTTATATAATCGGACTTGGACTCTACAAAATAGTGATAATGGATTTAAAAAAAATATCACTTTTTTATATTTTCAGTGTCATTCACAATTATTTTACTCATAAGTTTTTTAGTTTTAAAAGAACAAAATTTTGTAAATATGAATTATTCAGAGCTATAATGGTTTATGGTTCAATGTATTTTTTTTCAACTTATTTGCTGCTTACTATGATTGGGATTGGCTGTTCGCAATTAGTTGCTTATCACATCAACTTGTTCATTACTTTAATAATTTTTTACATTTTGCATTGCTGTTTTACTTTTCGAGTAAAATTTTAAGTTAGTTATTGGAAATTTTTAAACCATATTTTTTACCAAGATATTCTTCAATAGCGTCACGATCTTCATTGGCAACACTTCCTACATAATATATAAATTCTGAAATATCAAAACTTAAGTCATCAGTGATACTGTCATTATGTCGGCCAAGTTTAACCATGTCAATATTTGCAATTGTATGACTATCAACTGATGAGCTTGCTAATTTACCATTTATATAAATCGAATAAGTTTGGCGATATTTGCGTTCAATTGTTACTAAAAATGGAGTTTGACTTGTAAGTAATGATCCAGCATTACCATTAGAAGTAATCACCGATGATGTTGGATTATTATCTCGAAAAAATCCCAAAACTCTTGTATCGATAAGAAGGCCAAATAATGGATAACCTTGAGTTGGATAGCATGGAGCGGAATATCCGTTGCCGCTAAGTGATTGACATACTCGATCAACTACCCAACCAATTCCAGAGCGATATTTGATAACTAAAAACATTAATAAATTTTCATTACCAGAGGTTTTAAATTTATTATCAGTTTGAAGGTAAACTCCTTGACCAGAATTAAAAAACCTTAAACTTGGCATGCCATTTATTCCATTAGCAATATAGGATGGCCCTCTTACCGCAGAAAAACCAGAATTGTCATAGTTAAAAGCAGAAGTCGTGGTTTTTTGTCCACGATAACCATTGATTTTACTGATTGCAACAGGATTATTATCATTCCATTGGGTAACTTCACCGCCATCTGTTGCTTCTGAAGCAAGGAAACTTTCATCGAGAGTTGTTTCCCACCAAAACATTAAATTACGATTTGGAACTGGTGATGAGCGAGTTAGGCTTTGGGCGCTGGCTATCTTCATCTGGCGAATTAATCGACTTGATTGGGTAACTCCTGCAACTAAAATTCCAATGATTAAAATTACAATTGAAAGTTCAATTAATGAAAAAGCTGTATATTTTTTATAATTCATTGTAAATGTTTATAGATTTTATTTATACTAGATGAATTAGGGTTTGATATTGCAGATGTAAGTTAAATGCTAATATTTAACCCTAAATCTAGGCAATTAATAAATAAATAAAGCCATGCTAAATTAGCTTTTAGTTGATATTTACAATTGAAATCTAATTAAATATAAATTGCAGTTCTACTAAACTAAAATAAATAATTATAGTCTATTATAAAACAAATTAGGAATGATTAAAAATATCAATATTACTAAAACCTATTAAATCAAGTTCAGCTCTAGTTGGTAAAAATCTAAAACATTCACTCAAAATTATCTGACGATTTTCACGAATTATAATTTGTTGAAGCTTATCGCGCAATTGATGAAGATACAAAACATCGCTAGCTGCATATTCCAGCTGTTTATCGCTTAGAATCGCATTTCCCCAATCTGATGATTGTTGTTTTTTCGATATTTCAATTCCAAGCAATTCCTCACAAAGATTTTTTAAACCATGAGAATCAGTATAAGTTCTGGCAAGTCGTGAGGCAATTTTAGTGCAATAAATATTTTTAAAACTGATTTCTAAATAATTAAAGATTATCGCTAAATCAAATCTTGCAAAATGGAAAATTTTTTGAATGGAATCATCGCATAAAATTTTTTTAAGATTTGGTGCATTGTAAGTGCCGTTAAATTTTACTAAATGGGCATTGCCATCACCAGCAGAAATTTGAATAAGGCATAAGCGATCACGAGCAATATTTAAGCCCATTGCTTCGCTATCCACTCCTATTGCAGAACTAAATTTAATATCTGCAGGAAGGTCATTATTATGAAGATAAATTGCCATATTTATATAAATTTAATTATTGAAGGTTTATTTTTTGATATTTTTTTAAGATAATAAATAAGCTTATTATTAAAAAAAATATTGGCAAGAGCCATAGTAAAGGTTGCGATTTTAAGGTCGGGGTTTGTAAAATTTCATCGCCGAAATTTTTAATTAAATAGGCTTTTATTTCTTCGTCTGTTAAGCCTTCATTAATTTTTTTACGAATAAATTTTCGAACTTCAAAGGCAAATTGCGTATCAGAATTTTCTATTACCTGACCTGCACAAACCAAGCAACGAATTTGTAAAAATAGATTCATTGCTCTTTGCTCATCTTGTGGATTTGCTAATTTATCCTCAGTACTAAGCGCTAGAGAATCAACGCTTAGAAATATAAGGAAAAAAATATTAAGAAAAAAAATCTTCATCAATTTTACCGTAAAAAATTTTTTGATAATCGCCAATCATAATTATTTCATCGTTAATATATTCGATTTGTAATTTTCCTCCTAAAAATTCTACGAAAACTTTTGAAGATTTAACCAATTTATTTTTAATTGCTAAGGCAACTACTCCACAAGCTCCTGATCCACAAGCCGTTGTTTCACCAACACCTCTTTCCCAAACGCGAACAGCGATTAATTGATCATTAATAATTTTCGCAAATTCAACATTAGTTTTATTTGGAAAGTGATGGTGATTTTCAATTTGCGGACCTAAAATAAATAAATCTTCATTACTGATCATTTTATCAACAAAGCAAACGGCGTGGGGATTACCAACATCTACGCAATTAAAAACATATTTATCGAAATTTAGATTATCTAAAAATTTTGCTTTTCCCATATTAACCGAAATTAAATTTTCATTAATTTTTTGGCATTTTAGGATCCCGCCCAATGTTTCGATAAAAATAATATTCTGATTAGGATTTTCTTCAAAAAGATAGCCAGCTACACAGCGAGTAGCATTTCCACAGGTTTCAGAAAGTGAGCCATCGCAATTAAAAATTTCCATTTCAACGGCAACTGTAATTTTTGAAGAATTATTTTGATTGGGTTTTTTAATAATTATTAATTGATCGCAACCAATATTTTTATGATCTGAAATTTTTTTAATTTGCTTTGAATCTAATGAAAAATATTGTTGACGATAATCGAAAATAACGAAGTCATTCCCTAGGGCAGACATTTTAATAAAATTTAATTTATTTTGCTGATTAATAATGGTCATTATTGAAAAATAATTGGTTGTAATTATTAATTTTTAGCCCGACTAACATAAGAAAAATCATCAGTCTTAATGATAATTTTTTCGCCAGATTCAATGAATGGTGGAACCATAATTCGAATCCCATTCTCTAATGTTGCTGGTTTATAAGAAGCAGTTGCAGTTTGGCCTTTAATCGATATTTCAGCTTCAGCAATAATTGCCTCAACTTGCTCAGGTAAAAAAATTGATATTGGTTTTGAATTGCAATATTCAACACGAATACTCATTTCTTCCGTTAAAAAAGGCAATGCATTACCAATGATATTTTTGTTAAAATTAAGAGTCTCAAAATTTTCCATATCCATTGCAACTATTTCATCACGATCAAAATATTGAAATTGATAATTCTTTTGTTCAACATAAGCAATTTCAACATCTTCGCTTGATGCAAAACGTGTATTGGTTTTGTTATCAGTAACTATATTTTTCATTTCAACTTGAATATATGCGCCACCTTTTCCAGGTTTTACGTGTTCACGTTTTATTACTCTCCACAATTGATTTTGAAATTCGATAACATTGCCGATACGAATTGAATTAGCATTGGTTTTCATAAAATTTGATTAGAGTTGTTAGATTTATAAAATTTGTTATAAAAAATTTTTATTAAAATAAAAAAATTATAAAAATTCTTAATAAAAGATTTTGTAATTTTTAATATTGCCGAAATTGCCTAAATTAGTTGTAATTAAAGGATCAATAAAAAGCTCAAACTTATTAATTAATATAAAATAAATAACTTAAACCTAAAGCAATTTTTTGAAATTTATTTGAAATGCCTGCTGAATTTTGCGATGAATAATTTTGAGTTCCATTAGAATAACTATAATTTGAATCGCCAATTATAAGGGGAATTTGCGTATATTCATATCCTAAGTTAACTCTAAAATTATCATAAAAATTATAGGCAATCTTAGCGCCAATATTGTAATATTTTCCTTTTTTAAACTTTCTTTCAATGATCATAGATCTCCTTACGTGAACATCGCGATCATTGGCATATACTGTGCTTGAATATGCTGAATATAGACTAAGTGATAACTTTTTATTAAAAAATTTCTTATCAAAACCAATGCCAATATAAGGGATGCGGAAGCGCTGATAATAATTAATCGAATTCTCATTATTAAAATTTCCACTAAGATTTCTAAAGCCAATTTGACAGTTATTGATTGCCTTATATTGCTCGTTACAGGAATAAACATAATCCTGAGATTTATCATGAAAATCAAATTCCTGCTGACGAAAGCCGATTTTAAAAGAATAATTTTCAAAAAAAATTGAATTACTATGAATATCAAAATCCTTTATATTAGTCTTAACAATTGAAGATGAGTAATGAGTCCAATTTGCAGGATCTTTTTTACCATCATCTCCCCCTTGTGATCCAGAACCTCCAAGCCAATCATAATCGGTCATCTTCGAATTATGTGAATTATTGTTAGATGTTGCGTAACTTAAATTAAGTGAAAATGAATTATCAAGTAAAATTCCTAACTTAATTCGAGACATTAAAATATCTTGAAATTTCCATTTTAATTCGCTTATTTTTTTGTTATTGCTGTAGATGTCTTCAATTGCTACGCCATTATTATTCTCTAGAGAAGTTTCCACTAAAATACCTGATTCCATAAAGCGCTTTAGATTATTTTTCTTTTCAACTTTTTTATTAGTTAAACTTTCAGCTTTTTTATTGGTTAAATCTTGTTCTTTTTTGTTAATTAACTCTTCGGCTTCAGCTGCTTTGATCAAGAAAATTACGGAAAACAAAAAAAACAAACATTTAAGCTTATTTATATTTATAAAATTATTATTAAATTTCATGCTAATCTAAATGTTTAACTATTTCTTCAACAATTTTTTTTGCATCTCCAAAAACCATCATTGTATTATCGTTATAAAATAATTCATTATCAACCCCAGCATATCCAGAGGCCATTGATCTTTTGATAAAATATACATTTCGAGAATCTGCTACATCAAGAATCGGCATGCCGTATATTGGACTGGTTTTGTCAGTTTTAGCGGCAGGATTGGTAATATCATTTGCGCCTATTACAAAAGCAATATCAGTATTTTTAAATTCAGAATTTATTTCATCTAATTCAAAAACTTTTTCATAATCTATCTTTGCTTCGGCAAGTAATACATTCATGTGACCAGGCATTCTTCCTGCAACTGGATGTATTGCGAATTTAACAGTAATTCCTGCTGATTCTAATTTGCGAGTCATTTCTGCAACTGCATGTTGAGCTCCTGCAACTGCCATTCCGTATCCTGGAACGATAATTACTGAGCTAGAATTTTTCATCATATATCCAACATCTTCCGCTGAACTTTGATGAATTGGTTTTTGTTCTTGAGAGTTTTCCTGAACAGCAGGTTGATTACCAAAAGATGAAAACATTACATTGATAATTGAGCGGTTCATAGCTTTGCACATAATAAAGCTAAGTATTGCTCCACTTGCGCCAACAAGTGCTCCAGTAATAACTAAAAGTTGATTATTGAGGGTGAAACCAATTCCACTTGCTGCCCAACCTGAATAGGAGTTTAGCATTGAAACTATAACTGGCATATCTGCTCCACCTACTGGAGCAATCAACATTACGCCAATAAAAAATGACAAGAAGCACAAAATTATAAATAAAAATTTTGAGCCAAAAATGCAAAATAAAATTAGAAAAACTAATAATATTGCTGAAAAAATTTTAGCAAAACGATTGGGATTATTTTTAAAAATTACTAAACGAGAAGAGATATTGCCATTGAGTTTTAGAAAGGCGATTATCGAACCAGTGAAAGTTATTCCTCCAATAACTAGGCCAATGCCCATTTCAATTAAACTGGAATTTTTAATTTTATCATTTTCAATAATATTAAATGAATTTGGTAGCCATAATGCTGCCATTGCAATAAAGACTGCCGATAGGCCAACCAATGAATGAAATCCTGCAACTAATTGAGGCATTTCAGTCATTTTAACTTTTACGGCGATAAAATAACCAATTGCTCCACCGATGATTATTGCTATAATTATAAAACTAATATTATGAATTTGTGGCAAAAACAATGTTGTTAAAATTGCGATTGCCATTCCTGTCATTCCTAAATAATTCCCTTTTCGAGAGGTCTTAGGAGATGATAATCCATAAAGCGATAATATAAATAATACTGCAGAAACAATATAAGACAATGATGCAAAGGTTGACATAAATTAAAATTTAATATTTAAACGAAATAAATTAATATAACTTGTGATTAATAAAAGATTTAGTAATTATTTTTTTAATTACCAATTTCTTTTAAGCAATCATGAAGGTGAATAATTCCGCTTAATTGTTTATCGATACAAATAAAAAAACTAGTAATAGATTTTTTATTCATTAGTTCAATTGCTTGACTAACATAAATTTCTTGATCAATTGTTTGAGGTTCAGGAGTCATAACCTCTTGAGCTGTTTTTTCTAAAAAATTATTAGTTAAATGTCTTCGCAAATCCCCATCTGTTATAATGCCAATTAAATGATTTTCATCATTAACTACGGCGCAACATCCCAAGCGTTTTGAAGTTATTTCTAATAAAACTACGGGCATTTTATCGCAATATTTAACAATTGGAATATCATTTTTAGAGCGCATCAAATCTTTAACTCTAATTAATGCCGAACCTAATTTTCCACCCGGATGAAATAATGAAAAATTATCGGAATTAAATTTACGAGCTTTAATTAAGCTAACGGCAATTGCATCACCTAAGGCAATCATCATGGTTGTTGATGTGGTTGGAGCATTAATAGAATTGGCTTCTTCAATTTCAGGAATAATTAATGCAATTGAACTTGCATCAGCAAGTTCTGATTTTGGTTTTCGCATAATTCCAATCAGAGGAATATTTGATTTTTGACAATAATGAATTAAATCTTTTATTTCGTGAGTTTGACCTGAATTCGAAAGAATAATTACTAGATCTTGTTTACCGATCATTCCTAGATCACCATGACTTGCTTCGCTTGGATGAACAAAAAAAGCTGGAGTACCTGTTGATGATAATGTTGAGGAAATTTTTTTGGCAATATGTCCTGATTTACCGATGCCACTTAATATTACTTTTCCTTGGATACGCAAAATTAATTCAATTGCTTGGCAATATTTATCGTCAAAAATATCCATCAACGCTTGCAAACCTTTAATTTCAGTGTTTATTGTTGATATAGCTGATGATATTAACGCATTTTTATCTTGCATAATTTTATTAATTGATTTTCAATTTTTTGAAAAATAAAATTTTTTACAAGTTTATCTTATAAATTTTATTTTTAAACTTTTAAGCTTAATTAGGTATTAGGGGAAAATATTTATGAAATTGACCTAAAAAAACATTAAACATTTATAAATTAAAAGTCGCCAAATTCAAACATATGGAATCAAAAAGACAAGAAATTTTTGCACAAGAATTTTCTGCACAAGAAATTTTTCAAGAATTTATCGATAGTAAAGCTATTTTAAAAGGACATTTTATTTTATCTTCCGGATTGCATTCTGACACCTATTTGCAATGTGCCAGAGTTTTGATGAATCCAAATCGTGCAGAAAAACTTTGCAAATTACTTGCTTTAAAAATTAAAAAACAACTTGGTGATAATCCTGCCGATCTTGTTGTTTCACCTGCAATGGGTGGAGTAATTATTGGATATGAATTAGCTCGTCAACTAAATTTACCAGCAATTTTTTGCGAAAGAGTTAATGGTAAATTTGAGTTAAGAAGAGGTTTCGAAATTAATCCTAATGCACGAATATTGATTGTTGAAGATGTTATAACTACTGGAAAATCATCTCTTGAAACTTTTGAACTAGTAAAAAACCTAAATGGAATTATCGTTGGTGAAGCTTGTTTGGTTGATCGCAGTAATGATGAAAATTTAGAAAAAAAATTACAAACTTCCGTTTTTTCCCTACTAAAAATTGCCGTAAAAACTTTTGATGAAAATAATATTCCAGAAGAGCTCATTAAAATTAAGGCATTAAAACCCGGAAGTAGATTTTTAAAATTATGAAAAAAATTGTTAACAAGCTAGAAGAAGTTTTTCTAAATAATCGAAAAATTAATATTTCCTTTGAATTTTTTCCTCCCAAAAATTCCGAAATGGAAAATAAAATGTGGGAAGCGATTTCTGTTTTAAAAGATTTTAATCCTAATTTCGTTTCCGTGACATATGGTGCGGGAGGATCAACGCGCGAAAGGACTCATCAAACTATTAAGCGTATTATCAATGAAACTGATCTTAAAGTTGCCTCACATTTGACTTGCATTGCAGCTTCTAAAAATGAAATTGAAGAAATTTTACGAAATTATTGGCAAATTGGCGTTAGACATATTGTTGCACTTCGAGGAGATATGCCAGCCTCTAGTCCAAATTATCAACTTCATCCGGATGGCTATAAATATGCTAGCGAAATGGTTGCTGGAATTTCTGCATTAAAAAAAGATGGAATTGATTTTGATATTTCGGTAGCAGGTTATCCACAGAAACATCCCGAAGCTAAAAGTCTTGATGATGATATCGATAATCTAAAGCGTAAAATTGATGCTGGTGCTAAAAGAATTATTACGCAGTTTTTTTTTGATGCTGATGTTTTTTTGCGTTTTGTTGATAAATGCCGAAATAAAAATATCACCGTTCCAATATTGCCAGGAATACTTCCTGTAACCAATGTCAAACAAGTAAAGCATTTTTCAAAAATGTGCGGAGCAACAATTCCATTATGGATGGAAGAAATATTCAATGGTCTTGATGAATGGCAGGAAACTCGCCATTTAGTTGCGGGAATAGTTGCATTTGAATTATGCAGAATTTTGCATCGCAATAATATTGATGACTTTCATTTTTATACTCTTAATCGAGCAGAATTATCTTCAGCAATTTGTCATGTTTTGGGAGTAAAATATAGTCAATTAGATGTTAAAATTTAGATTTTTATTACAGTTTTATCCTACAGCTTAAAGAGTTAAATTCAATAATATTTTAAGGACCTCCATCTTAAAAAGCTTGCAAAATAAAGAATCGTAATTTATCTTTACTTACAAAAGAGCCTTAGATTTTACTAAGATTTAATTAAAATTTATAATTTAAACTATGCCTAAAGAAGATTTATTAACCATGAATGGCGTTGTTGTTGAAGTATTGCCAAATACTATTTTTCGTGTTGAGCTTGAAAACTCCCATATCATTGTTGCGCATGCTTCAGGAAAGATTCGTAAAAATAAAATTCGCATTTTAAAGGGTGATAAAGTTGAGGTAGAGATGACAACATATGATCTAACTAAAGGCAGAATTGTTCGTCGTGTTGTCTAACATCAATGCTCGTATTTGTTGACTTTATAATATTTGACACTTTATTCTTTTTAAAAAAATCAAGATAAGAAACTAAATAATTTTAATAATGAAAAATCTTTTAATTGTAGAATCTCCTGCAAAAGCAAAAACTATCGGTAAATATTTGGGTAAAGATTACCAGGTGGTAGCGTCATTTGGACATATTCGCGATTTACCAAGTAAGGAAGGCTCGGTCGAGCCAGATAGAGATTTTTTTATGCATTATGAAGTTTCTGCAAAATCTCATAAACATGTTAAAGAGATAGTTGATCGCGCTAAAGATTGTCAAAAAATTATTTTAGCTCCCGATCCTGATCGTGAAGGTGAGTCAATTGCTTGGCATATACTCGAGGTATTAAAAAATAAAAAAGCCATTAAAGCATCTACAAAAATTGAAAGGGTAGTTTTTAATGCAATTACAAAGAATTCGGTTTTGGAAGCAATTAAAAAACCTCGTGATATCGATATGGATTTAGTCAATGCTCAACAAGCTAGAAGAGCTCTTGATTATTTAGTTGGATTTACATTATCACCAGTTTTATGGCGAAAATTACCAGGCTCTCGATCGGCTGGAAGAGTTCAATCCGTTGCATTACGTTTAATTTGCGATCGCGAAGATGAAATTGAACATTTTCGAAGTGAAGAATATTGGGATATTAAACTTGGACTTGCAACTACCAACAATCAAGAATTTTTAGCAAGTGTTTATGAAGTTGCAGGAAAAAAATTAGAAAAATTTTCAATTACCTCACAACAACAAGCTCAAGAAATTAGCGATTTATTGAATCAAAAAAAATATCAAGTTGTCAGTGTAACCAAAAAACAAACCAAGCGCAGACCATATCCTCCATTCACAACATCTTCAATGCAACAAGAGGCAGCTCGAAAACTTGGCTTTTCAGCAAGTAAAACCATGATGATTTCGCAAAAACTTTATGAAGGAATAGAAATTAGTGGAAATTCACAAGGTTTAATAACTTATATGAGAACAGATTCAGTTGCAACGACTCCTGAAGCTATCACTGATGTACGCGCTAAAATCAATGAACTCTATGGATCACAATATGTTCCGGCATCGCCTAATGTTTTTAAAAGCAAGGTAAAAAACGCTCAAGAAGCTCACGAAGCAATTCGTCCAGTCGATTTTGATTTATCTCCTGATAAATTAAAAAATTCATTAGATAGCGATCAATTTGCACTTTATGATTTGATATGGAAAAGAATGTTATCATCGCAAATGTCTGAAGTGATTTTTGATTTGGTTATCGTTGATATTCAATCAGTTCCATCTTACGCAAAAGCTAAAGCAATCGGTTCCATGATAAGATTTGATGGCTTTTATAAAGTTTATCGTGAGGATCGCGATGAGCAAAAAAATAATGATGACGAAGAAGAAGATGATACCAAAAGAGAATTACCAATCCTTCAGGAAAATGAAAAACTTTCTTTGCTAAATGTTAATCCTTTGCAACATTTTACTGAGCCTTTACCGAGATATTCGGAAGCAAGTTTAGTAAAAAAACTAGAGGAACTAGGCATTGGAAGGCCATCGACTTATGCTTCAATTATTTCTGTATTGCAAGATCGTGGATATGTTGTCTTAGAAAAGAAAAGATTTTTCCCTGAAGAAAGAGGAAGAATTGTTACAACATTTTTGAAAGAATTTTTTAGTAAATATGTTGAATTTGATTATACGGCAAATCTTGAAGATGAGCTTGATATAATTTCAAATGGCAAAATGGAATGGAAAAATTTCTTAAAAAAATTCTGGAATGATTTCCATAATAACACTGAAGAAATTCTTAAAAAACCTTTTACCGAAGTTTTAGAAGTTTTAAATCAAAAATTTGGTGAACATATTTTTGGGCGTGATGAAGAGGGTAACTTAAAAAATACTTGCCCAACTTGCTCGAAAGGTAAACTTGGTTTAAGAATCGGCAAATTCGGCTCTTTTATTGGTTGCTCAGCCTATCCAGAATGTAAGCATACAATGCAAATTTTTGGAACTAATAATGAAGATAATCTTAATGAAAAAGGTGAATTAAAACCACAATTTGAACCAAGAAGTTTAGGTAATGACCCTAAGACTGGTTTCGAAATCATGGTTAAAATTGGACCATATGGCCCATATCTCGAGCTTATCGGAAGTGAGATTGAAATTCCTGAGAAAGCTACGCAAGAAAGTGAAAAAAAATCACCAGAAAAAAGTAAAAGTAAAGCTAAAAAATCTACCAAAAAACCAGCAGTTAAAAAGCCAAAACGAATTTCAATTCCAAAAAATATTGATCCTGCATTAATCGATTTAGATTCAGCAAAAGGTTTATTATCTCTACCTCGTGAGGTTGGATTGCATCCCGAAACTCAATTAAAAATCATTGCTAATATCGGTCCATATGGTCCTTATTTATTGCATGATAAAAAATTTATCTCGGTAAAGGAAGATAATATTTTAGAAATAGGTTTAAATCGAGCTGTTGATTTAATAGCATCAGCACTTATCAAGAGAGAAAAAAAAGAGGGAGATGGTTCATCATCAAAAAATTACAAGAACAAAAGATTTGCTAGTAAAAAAACAAAAAAGAGATAGATTTAGTTAGTAAATTTAATTATAATTTTTTATGAGCAATAATCTTCATCGAAACAATGATTCATTATATCCAAATCCAATATCCTCTGATGAATTTTTGCATAATAAAAACTGTAATTTGTTAAATAATCCTAACAATAATTTATTTGCGAATCAAGAAGGCCTTAAAATTAAATTAGATGAAAATGATAAATTAAATTCCACTCAAATATTAAAGATTGATAATATTTATTGTGAATTTAATGAAGAAATTAAAAAAATCACTGATAAAAATAACTATGCCACTATTGCTTGTAGAGCTAAAAATAATAATCCAAATTTTTTATCAATAATTCATAGCAATAAACTATTTCAAGAAGTTCTTCATATTGAACAAGCTGATTTAATTAATAAAAGTTACGATTTCTTATTTGATGATATTGATTTAAGCTATTCTTCTTCTGATCAAGTTGAATATACGCAATTAATTCGCGCAGTTAAAGATTTTAAAGAATGTAACGCAATTATTACTTTGCTTGATTTTAGAAATCCTCAACAAAAAATTCGTTTTAAAATATCATTTTTCCCCCAATTTGCTTCGCTCACAAATGATAGATATGCTATTTTTATATTCGAAAAAATTGACTTTATAGTTCAACATTCTAATGGACAAGCTACTAAAAATAATTCAGTAATTCTCCTTAGAAACCTAGAGCGAAGTTTAAGAAATGAAAGATTGCTTCGTGAAATTTCTGGCTTATTAAGCTCCGATTTGCCAATTGATAAAATTGCAAGTCAAGTGTCAAAAATATTGTGCAATAATTTAAAAATAGATCGTTGTATCATTCATGATTATCAAGATGAAAAAATTAATTTTGCAGTAGAATTTGTTAATAGTTTTGCGCAAAAAATAATTAATAATAAATTACCTAACAATAATTCTCAGGAACTAACAAATTATATTGCTTTTCAAAATAATTTTTATTTACGATTTGGCGATAAGTCCAAGAAGATAACGATTACAATAGTTGATGATGCTTCAAATGATCAAAACTTTACCGATCTAAATAGTTTTTTTGCAAAATATTCAATTGTTAATCAAATTGCCATTACCATGGTTTTAAACGAAAAAATAATTGGAAATATTTTTCTGCATCAAGGTGATAAAAGAACGTGGATGGATGATGAAATCGAAATGCTTGAAATTGTTGCTAATCAACTTGCTATTGCTATTTCAAGGTTTTTTTCAATGCAAAATGTAATAGCTACCAATAAAGCTTTATTAGAAAAATCTCAGCAATTGCAATATGCGCTTAATCATGAACTTGAGATGAGAAAAATGCAAAATGAATTTATTGCTCTTGTCTCCCATGAATTTAAAACGCCTTTACAAATTATTGATAGTACGCGTGAAAATGTTGTTAGAAAAATAAAAAATCTTAATATAAATGACGAGTCGATAAATAAAGGTCTAGATCGAATTAAATCAGGAGTTGGGCGAATGAATGGCTTAATCAATAGTACATTAAATTTAGCAAAAATGGAAAATAGTGAAGCAAAATTAAAAGTTAATTTAACTTCACTTAATCTATGTAAATTATTAGAAGATAATATTGATAAATCAAAAAATTTAGTACAAGGTCGAAATATTGAAATCATTAGTAATATCGCCAATAATATTCCTGAAATTAAAAGCGATCCTATGTTAATTGAACATATTTTTACTAATTTAATTTCTAATGCGATTAAATATTCACCTAATAATTCCAAGGTCAAAGTAAGTGCTGAAATTATTGAAAATAATAATATTGAAATCAAGGTTCAAGACTATGGAATTGGAATTCCAAGTAATGAAATTGACAAAATTGGTTCAAAATTTTTTCGAGCTAGTAATTCTATTGCTCAAGCCGGAACTGGCATTGGAATTTATTTAACAAAAAATTTTATTGAATTACTAGGTGGTAAATTTAGTCTTACTAGTAAAGAAAATACCGGAACATTAGTTAAAGTAATTCTGCCAATTAATCCATAGATAAATACATTTTTAATGAATATGAAAAAAAAATTATTAGCTTTTTTTTTAGCAATTACAATCTCCAATATTAATTCAAATTGGCAAGCTAGAGCTAAGGAAAAATATCCCTTCCTTGATGGAAAAGTATTATATCAAACTCAGTTCGATCGTGTTCTTAAGTCAGAAAAAAATGGCGTTTCACCTAATAATGCTTTTATTTATATCGAGCCTAATTTTAATCTAAATTTTAACCAAAACTGGGTAGTAAAAACTCAGTGGAGATTACAGCCTAATGATGTTTTGACAACGCGTGATCAATCTAATCCTGAAAGATATCGTACTTTTTTAAGTTCAAATCGTGGTATGAATTTTGATCAAATGGGTTTCTTAGTTGAAGAGATTAAAATACAATATCAAAATGATGATATTAAAATATTTGCTGGTAAATATGATCCAACCTTTGGTAATGCTCATCGTAAATCAAAGAGAATTGGAGTTTTCAGTGCACAATTTGCCGAAGATTATAATCTTCGTGAGAAAATAGGCCTTGGAGCTGTAGCCCTTTTGGAAAGTAGTCAAATTACTTTTAACACTTTTTTTAATGATACTACCGATTTAAGTAGCAGTGTTATAAATAATCGCGGAAGAGCAAATAAAAAAAATACCCTATCTGGAGCTACCTCAACAATTTCATCCTATAGCGTAAGTATGGAAGGTGAAGATTTATTTGATATAAAAAATCTATTTTATAATTTTGGTTATCGCAGTCTTGGGGTTGAAAAAGCCTATAATTCAAAGCGTGAAATAGGTTATGTTTTAGGTGGAGAATATCTTCATAAATTTGGTAATGAAAGCTCTATAATTCCTTTTGTTGAATTGGTTGATATAAAAAATTTATCAGGAATTAGTGGACGTAATGCGCAATATATAACTCTGGCAATCATTGGAAATTATCGCAATTGGACCACTAGCATTTCTAATCAAACTCGAAATATTGAAAAAAATTACCATAATAATTATCACACATTTGATCGACAATCGCAACTTTCCATTGGGTATAGATTTACCAATAATATTACTTTAGACATTGCTCGCGCTGAAATACGCGAAGATGCAAAGAAAGGCTCTCTTGTTGGAATTAATTTAAGTTATGTTAAAAAATTCTAGGAATTTTCTAAGATAATTTTTGGATAAAATTAATGAAAAATTCGAAAGCTTGTTTATTTTTTTAAAATTGCAATGTAGTTAACATCAATATCAGAACTTTCCTGCCAACTATCTTTTATTAAATTATAACTAAAACCATTAAGTTCAATTAATTGCAATTGATATTGAGTAGCAATTGTAAAAATTTGTGAAGGTTTAACAAATTTTTTATAATCATGCGTTCCAATTGGCAACCAGCGTAAAATATATTCTGCACCAATTTTTGCCAAGGCAAGAGATTTTAAAGTACGGTTTAAGGTAGCAATAAAAAGTAAACCATTTGGCTTAAGTAATTTAGAACAAGATTTTATAAATAAATCAATATCACTGACATGTTCAATGATTTCTAGAGCTAAAACAACATCAAATTGTTGATTTTTATTAGCTAATTCTTCAGCAGTGGAATGTAAATAATTAATTTCTAAACCTGATTTTTCAGCATGGCTTTTGGCGATTCCAATATTAATTGGCGATGCATCAATTGCAGTAACATTTCCACCCATTTTGCAAAATGGTTCAGCGATTAATCCACCTCCACAACCAATATCAACAATTTTTAAACTTGTAAAAGGAGTTAGTGATTTTTCATTAAGATTAAAAAATTCACAAATTTTGCGACGCATAAATAGCAAACGATTTGGATTAAATTTGTGCAATTGCTTAAACTTACCATTTGGATTCCACCATTCTTGCGCCATTTTTTCAAACTTCTCAATTTCTTGACTATCAACGGTTGAAGACATAAATTATTTTTTTAATGGAGGTAGTTTTTCAATATCAATACGATCAAAATTTTCAATCTTATTCATCCAATTATCCTGAACTTTTACAAATAAAAATAAATGAACTTTGGTATTGGCAATTAATCCTAAATCATGACGAGATTCTTCGCCGATTTTTTTAATCATCTGACCATTTTTACCAAGTACAATTGATTTTTGACTTTCCTTAAGAACCAAAATAGTTTGTTTAATTTTGATTTGATGATTATCAAGAATTTGATAGCTATCGGTTTTTACGGTAAGGCTGTAGGGTAATTCTTGATTAAGATTCAAAAATAATTTTTCGCGAGTTATTTCACTAGCGATAAAACGCATTGGCGCATCAGTAATTTCGTCCTCATTATATAGCCAATCGGGATGGAGACATTTTTTTTCTAAAAATATTTTCAATTCATCAATACCATCACCTGATGTTGCGCTTACTGGTAAAATCGCTTCAAAACCTAGATTGGCAAGAGGTGCAATAATGTCTAAAATTTTAGACTTTCTAATTTTATCAATTTTGTTAATAATGATTGTGATATCTAAATTTTCTTTTTTTAAATCTTTTAGAATGCGTTGATTTTCTAAATTCAAGCCAATTTCAGCATCAATTACAAAACAAATATGATCTGCTTCCCGAAGAGCTTGCCAAGCGCTTTTAACGATAATTCTTTCTAGAATTTTATCGTCACGTGGAATAAAAATACCTGGCGTGTCAATGGCAATTATTTGCGCTTGATTACTGATTATAATTGCTTTAATTGAGTTACGAGTTGTTTGAACTTTTGGCGATGTAATCGAAAGTTTTTGTCCAAGCATTGCATTGGTTAAGCTTGATTTACCGGCATTTGGCATACCAACTATGGCAAAAATACCATGTATTTTTGGTAACATTAATTGTTGTTGATTATTATTAGTCATTAATTATTAATAGTATAGATTCTTGATTTTAACTGGTTTTTATTTTATTATTTAATTCATAAGCAATGCTAAAAGCCATTTCAACACTTTGCGCCGAATTAAGTCTTGGATCGCAATGGGTATGGTAGCGATCGCTAAGATTTAATTCAGATATTTCTTGATTTCCACCTAAACATTCGGTTACATCTTGTCCTGTCATTTCAAAATGGACTCCACCAGCATAACTATCATGTTCTTGATGGATTGTAAAAAAACTTTTTACTTCACTTAAAATATCGCTAAATTTACGAGTTTTAAAATTATTATAAGTTTTTATAGTATTGCCATGCATTGGGTCGCATGACCAGATGACTTGATGACTTGATGATTTTACAGCTTTGATTAATGGAGGTAAAAGCTTATTAATATTATCTTTGCCCATTCTTGAAATTAGAGTAATTCGTCCTGCAATATTATCGGGATTTAATATATCTAACAATTTCAACAATTCATTTTCTGAAATAGTTGGTCCAACTTTGAAAGCGATTGGATTTGAAATTCCGCGCATAAATTCAACATGCGCCTCATCTAGATTGCGAGTTCGATCGCCAATCCATAACATGTGCGCACTTAGATCATAAAATTTGTTATTATCAGAATTTTGTTTGATAAAAGCTTGTTCATAATTTAGCAATAATGCTTCATGAGAGGTAAAGAAATTTGCAGTAGTAAATTGAGGAATTGATTTATAATCTATTCCGCAAGCACTCATGAATTCCAGCATTTCATTAATTTTTTGGTTTAATTCTGAAGTATTTTTTTTACCTGAAAAAATTTCAGCAAATTCTTCATTCCATTTATTAACTTTTTCTAAATTACCATATCCACCTGTGGCAAGTGATCTTAGAAAATTAAGTGATGCTGATGAATAGAAATAAGCATCGATTAATCTTTTGGGATCGGCATTGCGAATTTGAGAGTTAAATTCAATACCATTTACAATATCTCCGCGATAAGCATTCAAAGTTAGCCCTTCAATAGTTTCATCATTTTGCGATCTTGGTTTGGCATATTGACCAGCTATCCTGCCAACTTTAACAATTGGTTTTTTTAAGCCATACATTAACGCAATTGTCATTTGCATGATTGTACGAAAATAACTTTTGAGATTATTATGAGAAAATTCAAGAAAGCTTTCGGCGCAGTCACCACCTTGCAGTAAAAAAGCTTTACCTTGGGAAACTAATGCGAGTTCATTTTTTAGCTTATCAACCTCATCAAATGAAACTAGGGGAGGGAATTTGGCTAGTTGTTGTTCAACTTCCCTTAGTTCATTTTGCTGAAGATAGTTTGGTTGTTGTTTTATAGGGAAATTGCGCCAAGAATCTATCTGCCAATTTTTTTGCATAAAATAAAATTTGATTTTGTTTTTATAAATTGTCTAATATTATCAAATTAATTTATAAGTTTGTCAATTGTAATTTAATTTTTTTATTAAACTTTATGTCGAGTCAGATTATTGCCTATCAAGGTTGCGAAGGAGCTAATTCAAATTTAGCATGCATAAAATTTTATCCTAAATATCAAGCTAAAGCCTTTGATAGCTTTTATGAAGTATTCGAAGCGGTTAATAATTCCCAAGTTGAATATGCAATGATTCCACTTGAAAACTCATATGCTGGAAGGGTTTCGGAGATTCACAATTTACTCCAAAAATATGATGTTTCAATTGTTGCGGAACATTTTTTTCCAATTACTCATAATCTAGTTGGTATTAAGGGTGCAAAGCTTGAAGATATTAAAGAAGTTTACTCTCATCCACAGGCATTATTGCAATGTCAAAATAATCTTCGTGATTTAAAAATTAAAGTTAATGAATTTTCTAACACCGCTAAATCTGCTGAATTCATTGCTAAAACCAATGATAAAAGCAAGGCATCATTATGTTCTCGATATGCTAGCGATATTCATAATCTTGAAATTATCAAAGAAAATATGCAAGATAGCTCAAGTGATAATATTACGATTTTTATTGTTATATCCAAATTATCTCAAGAAACAGATCCTAAAATTGCTCCAATTATTACTGCACTTTTATTTACTATTCGCAATATTCCTGGATCTTTATATAAAGCGCTTGGAGGATTTGCAACAAATTCAGTCAGTATTGTGAAATTAGAAAGCTATATCCCTGGAGGAGTTTCTAATCAGGCAAAATTTTTAATTACCATCGAGGGTCATCCTATGCAAAAGCGTGTAGCTCTTGCCTTGGAGGAGCTTGGATTTTTTTCTAAATCAGTCAAATTGCTCGGCGTTTATTATGCTGATAAATCACGATTTTTTGGACAAGATCTATAAAATATAACAATAAAATTATCAAATAAATGAGAATAATTTCTGGAAAATTGCGGGGAAGAAAATTAATAGATTCATCATTTTTAAAAGATCTTCGTCCAACCACCGATAGAAATCGTGAAGCATTGTTTAATCTACTCACTTCAGGGAATTTTCTTAATAAAATTAATTTTAATTTAATCGATAGTAATGTTTTAGATCTGTGTTGTGGAACTGGAGCAGTTGGTTTTGAGAGTTTATCACGTGGTGCAAAATCCTTAACATTAATTGATAATAATGCCCAACATTTAATGATAGCTAAAAAAAATGCTGAAATATTAGGAGTTGCTAATGATTGTCAATTTATTAAATCTAGCGCTCAAAAACTTCCTATTGCGAGTGCAAAATTTGAGTTGATTTTTGTTGATCCACCATATCAAGAAAATTATAATTTGATAATAAAAGAATTGATTGAAAAAAAATATTTATTACCAACTACATTGCTTGTTATTGAATGCTCCAAGACCCATAAGATTGAAAGTCATAACATAAAAAATAATAAAATCTTAATTGATAATTTTGAAAAAAATGATATATTAAATGAATTTAATTCAGAAAATATAGCGCATTTAAATTCTAGTATATTGGACTTTAGATCATATGGTAATACAAGTTTTTATTTTATTTTAACCAATAATATTTGATATAAAATATGCTATTTAGCTCAAACATTTTTCTATTTCTTTTTTTACCGCTAGCCTTGGTGAGTAATTTCTTATTCACTAAATCAATTGCGCAAAGAAATTTTATTTTATTAATTTTTAGTTTAATTTTCTATAGCTTTGGTGAGATTGATTATTTATGGCTCTTGCTTCTATCGCTTACTTGTAATTATTTTTTTGGAATATTGATTGATAAAAATTTATTACGCAATAACTCAAATAAAATTATAATTTTTCTAGCAATTTCATTTAATTTATTACTTCTTACCTATTTCAAATATTTTAATTTTATTTTAGAAAATTTTTATAAAATTTTTCATTTGGAATATCATCCAAAATCAATTGCTCTTCCACTCGGTATCTCATTTTTTACATTTCATGCAATTTCATATTTGATAGATATCTATCGAAAAAAAACCAAAGTTCAAAAAAATTTCTATAGCTTAATGCTATATATCTGCTTCTTTCCACAGTTGATTGCGGGTCCAATTGTTCGTTATAATTTTATAGCCAAATATCTTACCAAGCGCAATATTCACCAAAAGGCAATTGCCTTTGGGATTAGATTATTTTTAATTGGACTTACCAAAAAAGTTATAATTGCTAATCCAATAGGTGAGGTTGCCGATGCAGTTTTTGGCGCCGAAACTGAAGATTTAAATCGGTTTTTAACAATTTGTGGAATTGTTTGTTATAGCTTTCAGATCTATTTTGATTTTTCTGGATATTCTGATATGGCTCTTGGACTAGCAAGGATTTTTGGTTTTAAATTTCCGCCTAATTTTAATTATCCTTACATAGCATTATCGATTAAGGATTTTTGGAGACGTTGGCATATATCGCTTTCTACCTGGTTTCGAGATTATGTTTATATTCCATTAGGTGGTAATCGCGTTTCAATATATCGTCAATATTTTAATTTAATTTTGGTTTTCTTCCTTTGCGGATTATGGCATGGAGCAAGTTGGAATTTTGTAATTTGGGGATTATTTCATGGTGTATTTTTAGTATTAGAAAGATTGAGTTTTTTTCACAAATTTCATAAATCACTACCTAAAATTATACAAAATTTTTATATGTTAATGATCATTATGATTGGATGGATTTTCTTCAGAGGATATAGTCTTGAGCATAGTTTAGAGTTAATAAGAATTTTGATTTTTGATGGTCACGTCGTTAATTTGCCAGGTAACATTGTTAGATTGCTTAATTCACATTACTTTCTTATGTCAATAGCCTTAGCAATTCTAGGATATAGTGGATTGATTAAGAAAATGGCTGATAAAATAATTAAAAAATATAAATTTAGTATTTTCATTGTTGATTTATTCTTGCTCGCAAGCTTTGTTTTGGTAATTATTCGTTTATCCGCGCAAACCCATAATCCTTTTATTTATTTTCAATTTTAATGAACAAAAAAAATACTTTTTTCATCATAGCTTTCTTTTTAATTATATCAACCCCAACGCTTGATAGCATTTTTTCATTTGCTCCAGTTGATGAATTATTTGAAAAGAGATCGCCAGTTACAATGCCAGATTTTCCCAAGAAAATTAGTCAATTGAAATTATATTTTGTTAATATTGGTAAATATTTTGATGATCATTATGGATTTCGTAAAACATTAATTAATATTAATTCCAAAATTATGGATAAAATATTCGATGAATCACCATCATCTAGAGCCTTGATAGGTAAGGACGGATGGATGTTCTTTGATAATCACAATTCATTAGTTGATGTAACTGGCAAAATAGTTTTATCTTCTGATTTAATTGCCAATGGAGTTAAAAGTTTTAATAATAATTTAGAAATTTTAAAGAAAAAAAATATTGAATATTTGGTGGTAATTGCTCCGGATAAATCCTCAATTTATGATGAATATCTTCCGGACTTTATTAATCATACTAGAATAAAAAATCATCGAATTGATCAATTTATTCAAGCCCTTCTAAAGTCAAATCCGCAATTTCCAATAATTGATTTGCGAGATGAGCTACAAAATGCTCAAAAAAAAGAAATAGTTTACCAAAAGACTGACACGCATTGGAATCGACGAGGTGCTCATTACGCTTATATCAAAATCATGAATCATTTAGCAAAAAATAATAAACAATTTAAGCCAAGAACCCGAAATGAATTTGTCGATAAGGCTGATGAATATATTCGTGGAGATATTTCCGACATTATGGCTCTAAATATAACTAATCTTAATTATGATTTAAATCCGAAATTTAAATTAAATACCAATATAATTGAGCCAAGTGAAGATGAAAAATTAAAATTTCATAATCCATTTTTTTTAAAAAATAATAATGCAAATTTACCAATCTTATTTGCTTATAAAGACTCTTTTTTTGCAGATCTTTATTTATTCATAGGAGAGCATTTTAGAATGATATATTCAGCTAATGAATCGCCTTGCGATATTGAATATGGAGAGATTAAGAATTACAATCCCGATGTAGTAATTCATGAATTCTGGGAAGGACGAATCGAAATTATCTTAAATCGATGCAAAAAATAATTTCTTTTTTTAAAATACTGTGTAATTATTTATAAAAACTTTTATTAAAAAATTATATGGCTTTGGAAATTTTAAAAAAAATGCTTGAAATCCCTGATCTCGCTAGTAAGAAATGGATTTATGAGCAGTATGATTCGCAAGTAATGAATGATACAATTGCAATCAATGGCGATGCTTCGCTGGTCAGAATTCACGGTACTCAAAAAGCTCTTGCTTTAACTACGGATTGCACACCGCGTTATGTGGAAGCCGATCCATTAATGGGTTCAATGCAAGCAGTTGCAGAAACCTATCGCAATATTTCAGCAACCGGCGCAAAACCACTCGCCATAACAAATTGTTTAAATTTTGGAAATCCCCAAAAACCAGAGATCATGGGTCAAATTATTCGCTCAATTAGAGGCATAACAGAAGCTTGTAAGATTCTAGATTATCCGGTAGTATCTGGCAATGTATCACTTTATAATGAAACTGATGGTCAAGCAATTCTTCCAACCCCAGCGATTGGTGGAGTTGGCCTTCTAAAAGATTTAAATAAAAGATGTGATATTAAATTTAAAAATATTGATGATGAGATATTTGTAATTGGAGAAAATTTTGGTCATTTATCATGTTCATTATATGAAAGAGAAATTTTAAAAACACCGTCGCAAACCAATCCTCCCGCAGTTGATTTAATGATAGAAAAAAAACATGGTGAATTTGTTCGGCATTTAATATCTGCGCAGTCTATAAATGCTTGCCATGATATTTCTGACGGTGGAATGCTTGTTGCGCTTTTTGAAATGTCTAATTTGGAACTCGGTTTTGAATTAGATATTTCATTGATAAAAAGCAAGAATACATTAACCGATGAAGAAATTCTTTTCAGTGAAGATCAAGGGCGATATCTAATTGCGCTTGATCCTAAGCAGGTTAAAGAATTACAAAAAAAAGCTGATAAATCAAATGTTTGTTTGGTAAGAATAGGCAAGGTTATAGAAAAAAAAATATTATTTAATAATAATTCTCTAGAAATAATAGATTTAATAAAAATTAACGAAACTTTATTAGAAAAAAAATTTTCGTAACTTTATTAGAAAAAAAATTTTCGTAAAAAAAACAATAATTAAAATCAATGTCAACAAAAACCTTTGGCTATACTTCCTTTATTATGAATGTGCTGGAGAAAGTTTTAGGAACGAAATTTTCAGTAACGGGAGTCGAAAATCTTAACGATCAACCAACAATGTTTGTTGCCAATCATTTTACGCGCAGCGAAACATTTTTTGTACCTTACATAATTTACAAAGAAACAGCTAAACAATCGCGAACATTAGCAGATTCGAAACTTTACTTTGGATTGCTTGGTAAATTTTTAAATTCAGTTGGAACAATATCAACAAAAAATGATAAAAGAGATAATATCATTATTAGCGATTTGATCAAGGGTTCGCATAATTGGATTATTTATCCAGAAGGAAGTATGGTTAAAAATAAATTGATTATTCGTAAGAATTTATTTATTAGCAATACTCCATCAAGAACTGGACCAGTTAGAACTGGCTCTTCTGTTCTTGCCTTAAAATCACAATTACTTCGTCAAGATTTTATTGAAGCATATCATCAAAATGATCGTGAAATTTTAGATGAATTTAAAAGGAATTATGATATTGAATATAATAAAAATTTAGAAAATTTACAAACTCAGATTATTCCTTTAAACCTTACATATTACCCGATTCGTCCAGGAAAAAATAAAATTCAAGCCATTGCAATGCGCTTAATAAAAAAAATTCCTAGCCAAATTTATGAAGAACTTGAAATTGAAGGAAATATTCTTACCGGCGCTCAAATCAATATCCACTTTGGCAAGCCGATTAATTTAGCAAATTATATTAAAAATAAAAGATTAGTCGTTAATCAGATTCCTATCATTAAAAAAGAAACCAAAAATAATATCATAATTCGTTACTTCCGTTCCAAGTTAACCAATGAATTTATGGAAAAAATTTATAATGATTGTGAAATAAATTTTGATCATATTTTCATAGCTTCATTAACCCATTTTTCTCAAGATAAAATCTCGATTTCATATCTTAAAAAAATAATTTACTATTCGGCAATTTTAATTGTTAAAAGCAATAAATATCGATACAATCAGGGTATTGATAGGGGTAATATTATTAAAATTTTTACAGATGAAAAATTTTATGCATTTGACGATGTTTTAGATTTGGCAATAAAACAAAATATCATTAGATTAAGTGCAGAAAATTTTATTGAAATTAATAAGAATTCATTTGAGAAAAATATCGAATTTCATGAAATTCGCCTTGAAAACACTTTGCATGTAATATCCAATGAATTTTCATTGCTAGAAAATCCCAATGCAATTATTAAAAGGGTTGCAAGGCTTGATGAAGATAATTTATCTAAGGAAATTTTTAATGAAATTTATCATCAAGATATAAATAATTTTGAACTTGATTATAAACAATATTTTGATGAAAATTTTTCAAAAAATCCAGATGTTGGTAAGCCATTTTTCCTCGATATTCAATCATTAGAAAACAAATCAAATGTTGGAATTGTAATTTGTCATGGTTATAAATCAGCGCCAAAAGAAGTTGAATTATTAGCGAAATTTTTGAATGAATTGGGTTTTAAAGTTTATGCGGTTAGATTAAAAGGACATGGCACATCGCCAATAGATCAAAGTAATTGTGGATTCGAAGATTGGTACGATTCTTTGCAAATTGGTTATAGTGCATTATCGATGATTTGTGAAAAAATTATAATGGTTGGATTTTCAATGGGAGGATTATTAACTCTTCTTTCGGCAAGTAAAAAAATAGATAATTCTAAATTATTGGCAATAATTTCTATAAATTCTCCTCTTCAGCTTAATAATTATTCGGCAAAATTTGCGCGAGGTTTTGAATTATGGAATGAAATTTTAAAAAAATTTGATATTCATAAAGGGCAATTGTCTTACATTGATGATCATCCAGAAAATCCTAATATAAATTACAGTCGTAACTTCATCTCAAGTGTTGTGCAGTTAGAAAAATTGATGGATGAATGTAATAAAAATCTCTCTTTAATAAAATGTCCAACCCTTGTAATTCAAGGAAATAATGACCCAGTTGTTAATCCCATAAGTGGACAAAATATTTACAATAAAATAAATTCTTCGCTAAAATTTTTTTCTATGCTGGAATTTAAAAATCATGTAATTATTTATTGTAATGATAGTCAAAAAGTCTTTGATGAAATTAAAAAATTTTTTATAAATTTAAAGTTACTTTAAATTAAAAAATTTAATTATAATAACTATTTGAAATTCTAAAATGCTATTTTTTACCGATAAAGTTAAATGAAAATTCCTAAACCAAATCAATCAAATAATAATCCTCCTGAGGATGAAGATGAGGCAATCGAGATTGATAATTCTGGGCCATCAATCGCATCATTAAAAAATAATAAGCTGGTAATCATTATAGCGTCAGCTGTTTTGATTACTGCGGTACTTTATTTTTTTTTCTTTCGCGGTAAAGTTCAAGATGGTCAAGAAAATATTGAGGAAGTATTGCCAGATATTAATACTTCGATTTCACCTAATGATTCAGGGAAGTCATTTTTTGAATTTGATAAATCAGCTGATCAAAGGGATGTAAAGGATCCCGAACTTTTAAAAAATCAAGAATCTCTTGAAATTCCGTCATTACCTGAATTATCTAAAGAAATGCTTGAGCCAAGTCAGCTTAATTTGACTCCATCAGTTCAGGGGGAAGAAAAAAAAGATTTTTTTGAAGCGCATGGAATTAAGCCAATTAATCCCAATGATCCAATAATTAAAACTAATCCAGAATCTACAACCCCAAAAACTCCCGAACAAATTGCGCAAGAACAAAATCAAGGATTAATAAATCAGCAAATCATAAATGATAATAAAATTGCCCAACAAAATCAAGTTAATGTAGAGCAACAAAAACAACTTGATCAAAAAATAAAACTCGATCCACGTTATACGCCAATAATTGTTTTTTCAGGTGGATATACATCGCCAACTCAAGCTATTGGTAATAAGGAAAATATTATTCAAGTTAAAAAAAATCCAATCAGCGACCTTAAGGAATCGGAAACTACTATTGATGCAACCTATATTGCAGATGGATCAATTACCATTGCTCAAGGAAAAATGATTACAGCAATTCTTGAAACTGCTATTAATACCGAAATGCCTGGTATTGTTCGTGCAGTTGTGAGTCGTGATATTTTTGGTGAATCGGGAAATAAAATTTTAATTCCTCGCGGATCTAGACTTTACGGCTCATATTTATCAACTGTTCAGCGAGGACAAGCAAGGGTACAAATTGGTTGGACAAGATTAATTAGACCGGATGGCGTAAGTTTAAATATTAATTTTTCAGCCGCAGATCAATTTGGTCGCTCAGGCATTCCTGGCGAAGTGGATAATCGTTATTCATCGGTCATTGCTAATTCTCTTTTAACAAGTATTTTAACGGTTGGTGGTGTTGCAACTGCTCAAAAACTTTTTAGCAATAATACAAATTCCACGAGCACTGTTAATCAAAATCAAGGAATAACAACCACTACAACCAACGCTACTAATCAGGCAATTTACGATGTTACTAAAACTATACTCGATACTATTGGACAAATAATTACCAATTCAATTGACCTTAATCCTGTAATTCGTATACCGCAAGGTACTAAAGTTACAGTTATTGTGAATTCAGATATTAAAATACCGCCAAGTAATAGCAAATAAACATCTATGTTTATAATAATAAATATTTATTATTGTGAATAATATTTAAAAGTTAATTAAAAAGAAATCTTATATAAAAATGTTTTAAAATAAAACTATTATATAATTTTTAAAAAAATATCTAGTTATGTCTATAAATAAAAGAATTATAAATTTACACTTAATTTCAGATTCTACGGGGGAAACATTGAGTTCAGTTGCAAGGGCTGTATTATCGCAATTCGAAGGAGTTGAGTCAAATGATTTTATTTGGCCATTAATTAGAACTAAACCGCAACTTGATCGCGTTTTGGAATCAATTTCTAAACAACCTGGAATTGTGTTATACACAATTTTGCATGATAATTTGATCGAAGAGCTGCGCAAGGAATGCTTTAAAATGCAACTTCCTTGTATTCCAGTTTTATCTCATATTATCGCTGAATTTTCAAATTATCTAAACATGAATATCAGTCACACTGTTGGAAGACAACATCTTTTAGATGGGGAATATTTTTCAAGAGTTGAGGCGATAAGTTATACGTTAACGCATGATGATGGTCAGTCTTCATGGGATTTGTATGATGCAGATATTTTGATAATTGGAGTTTCGCGAACATCGAAATCGCCAACATCAGTTTATCTTTCATGTCGGGGTTATAAAACTGCCAACATTCCATTTGTTTCGCTGGAAACTATTCCGCACTCAGTTTATGAGTTAAAAAAACCATTGATTGTTGGCTTGATTATTAATCCAGATAAGTTGGTTCAAATTAGGCAAAGTCGAATGGCATTGATTGGCAAAGATATCGGTAGTGATTATATCGATGTTGAAGCTATTAAAAAGGAAGTAGCGGAATCGCGAAAACTATTTACTAAACTTAATTGTCCTGTAATTGACGTTACAAAAAGATCCGTAGAAGAAACATCAGCGAAAATTATCCAGCTATTACAAGAAAAAAAACTAAATGAAAAAATTGTAAAATAAATTTTTTAATAAAAAAAGCCAATTACAATTTTTTTTTAATAAAATATTTTGGGAAAAATATGACAAAAAGAATGATTTTAATTGTTGATGATGAACCTATCCAGCGTAAGGTTATAGGTAAATTTATAGATGGTCTGGGGCATAATTTTCTTGACATGAGTAGCGGCATGGAGGTCGTAGATTTTTTTATGAATAAGAAAACAGTTAAAGGTGTTTCGTGCAATGAAATTGACGTTATGCTCCTTGATTTATCAATGCCAGACCTTGATGGATTAGAAGTTTTAAAACAAATTGCACCAATCAAAGGTGATCTACAAGTGATTGTCTTGACCGCGAATCAAGATGTTAATTTGGCAATTACGGCAATTAATTACGGAGCAATTGATTACATCGTAAAAGGCGAAAAAGATATCATTGCAAGAATTACCGCTTCAATTAATAATGCCATCGAAAAGAAAAATTTGAAATATCAAGTTTCGCATCTTGCTCGTAAAGGTAAGGATCAAGTAGCATTTTCAGATATAATTGGCCAAAGCGAAATCACTATGAATATGGTTCGCCTCGCCAAAAAAGTTACTAATTCTAATATTTCAATTTTGGTTGAAGGTTCTAATGGCGCAGGTAAAGAGATTTTAGCACGAGCCATTCATGGATCAAGCATTAGATCTGGTAAACCATTTATTGTTGTCGAATGTGATTTGTTAAAAGCTAACACAGTTGAAGAGGAGTTATTTGGCGTTGAAGGACAAGTGATGAATGGTCCAAAAAATATTGGCAAGGTTGGTGAGGCCAATACGGGAACAATATTTTTTGAAAAAATTGATGCTTTAAAAATTGATGTTCAGGTAAAAATTTTACGTTTCATGCAAGAGGGAGAATATACTCCAGTTGGCGCTAAAATTCCAGTGCGTTCAAATGCAAGAGTGATTGCTTCAACAACGCGTGACATAAATAAATTAGTTTCGTTAAAAAAATTTCGTGAAGATTTATATTATCGCATTGCTACATTCCCAATTAAAGTCCCAGATTTAAAAGAGCGTGGAGAAGACGATATAAGGTCACTTGCTGAAAATTTTTGTCGCGATTTCAGTATCAATGAAAATAAAAAAATTAAAGCGATTAATCAGGATGCGCTTTATTTGCTTTATAATTATGACTGGGAAGATAATGTCCGTCAGCTAAAAAATTCTGTGTTTCGTGCAGTGGTTTTATGTGATGGTGATGTATTGAAACCAGAACATTTTCCGCAATTGCTAAATAAGGAAAATAATAGCATGACCAAAGCTAAATCGGCAATTAAAAAAAATTCCGATGTTAATAGCGAATTGATTGATATCTTTGACGATGAAGGTCAATGCAAAACTATTGATTTAATCGAGGAAGAAATTATTCGTAGACTAGTCGATATTTATAATGGAAATTTATCGGAAGTAGCTAAACAACTTGATATTGGTAGATCGACAATTTATCGCAAATTAAAAATTATTAATGAATAATTATGAAAAAAATTAGAACAGCAATTTTTCCAGTTGGAGGACTTGGAACTCGATTTTTACCAGCCACCAAATCAATGCCTAAAGAGATGTTGCCAATTGCCAATAAACCTATTATCCAATATGCTTTTGAAGAAGCCCGAGATGCAGGTATTGAGAAGTTTATTTTTATAACTGGCAGAAATAAAAACTCTATTAACAATCATTTTGATCATGCCTATGAACTTGAATCAAAGCTTGATGAAAATAATAAATCTAGCGAACTTACGCAAGTAGTTGGTTGGATGCCAGAGGCTGGACAAATCGCTTTTGTTCGTCAACAAAAACCCCTTGGGCTGGGTCATGCTATTTGGTGTGCTAGAAATTTTATTGCCAATGATGAGGCATTTGTAGTAATTCTTGCTGATGAAATGATGATGCATGATGATTCTAAAAATAAAAATTTTTTAAAAAAAATGATTGAATTTTATGAGCAAAAACCCCAAGGTTCCAATGTTATTGCGGTAGGTGAAATTGCCATTGAAGATTCTAAAAAATATGGAATTATAAAAACTGTAGATACTGAAAATATTAGTGATATGATTGAAAAACCAGATTCCAAAGATGCTCCTTCAAACCTAGCAATTACTGGTCGTTACATACTTCAGCCTCAGATTTTTGATTATCTTAATGAATTTGAAATTGGTAGTGGTGGAGAAATTCAACTTACTGATGCCATGCAAAAAATGTGCAAAGAATATCCTTTTTTCTATAAAAAAATTGATGAACAAAGATTTGATTGCGGTAATGTTTTGGGCTATCTCGAAGCCAATATTGCTTATGGAATTAAAGATAAAAAAATTGGCGATGATGTTAAAAAAATGTTAAAAAAATATATATAAATTTATTGAATTAATAATAATTTTTGTTTAGAATTATTTTTTTAGTTAACAAATAATTTTTTCTAATTTATATGAAAAATAAAACAGCAATCCTATTTCCTGGACAAGGTTCTCAAATGGTTGGAATGGGCAAAGATCTATCGCAAAATTTTAAAACTGCTCGTGATATTTTTGCTAAAACTGATGAAATTTTAAAATATAATTTATCGAAAATTATGTTTGAAGGACCAAGCGATGAATTAACTAAAACTCAAAACACCCAAGTTGCTCTGATGTCTGTATCAATTGCTTTAGTAAAAATTTTAGAAAATGAATTTGGAAAAATTTTTAGCGATCTTTGTATATTCAGTGCTGGACATTCATTGGGAGAATATTCTGCATTATGCGCAAGTAACGCTATTAGTTTTGAAGATACTATAAAATTATTACAAATTCGTGGTAATGCAATGGCAAAATGTGGCCAAAAAAATCACGGTGCAATGTCTGCGATTTTGGGTGTTGAAATCGAGCTTGTTAAAGAAATTATTCAAGAAGCTATTCAAAATCTAGAAGCAGGTGAAGTATGTCAAATTGCCAATGATAATTCTGTAGGGCAGGTGGTCATTTCAGGTTCAATAAATGCCATCAATAAAGCAATTGAAATTGCCAAGATTAAAGGAGCAAAGAGAGCGATTTTATTGCCAGTTAGTGGAGCATTTCATAGTCAATTAATGGTTGAAGCGCAAATTGAAATGCAGCAAGCTCTTTCAAAAATTATAATCAAAAAACCTGATGTTTCAATAATCGCTAATGTTTCGGCCGATATAATTAAAGATCCTAATGACATAGTCGATTTACTCACTAAGCAAATTACTGGTTCAGTTAGATGGCGTGAGTCAATGCTTAAAATCGCAAGTTTAGGGGTTGATAATATTATTGAAATTGGCTCCGGAAAAGTTTTGTGCGGATTGGCAACTAGAACGGTTAGTAATTTTAAAACAAGTTCTATTCAAAATTGTGATGATTTAAAAACTTTTTTAAATCAGCTATCAAATGTTTGATTTTTTATCACTATTAAAATTAAATAAATTTAAATTAATGTTGTTTACTATAATTGGTTGTTACTTGTTGTTAGTAATTATTATTTATATTTTTCAACGTAGTTTACAATATTTCCCATATGGTTCGGCTTCTGCCCCCCTTGGCTTTGAGTCTATAAAAATTTACACCGAAGATAATGTTGAATTATTAGTTTGGCAAAAAATTCCTAAGAATTATAAAAAAATCATCGTTTATTTTCACGGTAATGCTGGAAATATTGGCGATCGATCTTACCGTTTTGAAAGTTTTGTTGAAAAAGGCTATGGTGTTATTGCTTTATCTTATCGAGGATATTTTGGCTCTCAAGGCAAACCAAGCGAAGCAGGATTTCTAATTGATGCCAAAGCACTTTTAAAATTTATTAAATCGCAAAATTATCCTAAAAATGATTTAATTTTATTTGGTGAATCAATTGGTTCAGGTGTTGTTGTTAAAATATCGCAAAGCAAAATTGATTTTATAACTAATCGCTCGGATAGTGAAAATGAAAATTTGCATAACAAAAATTTTCAAATTGCTGATTCAAATTCTTCTGCTCATCAAAAGGAAGATATAATGCTCTCTAAAAATAATCCAAAACTAGATGATTTTTCTTTGATAGTTCTTGATTCACCTTATTATTCAATTCAAGAAGTTGCTCAAAAAACCTATCCATTTTTACCTGTAAAATTTATGCTTAAAGATCGTTTCGATTCCTTTGTTTATGCACCTTATATCACTGCTCCAGTTTTAATTTTTCATGGCGATCGTGATTTTATCGTGCCAATTTCTAGCGGACAAAAACTCTTTAACGTAATCACTGCAAAAAAGAAATTTATTGAGATGCGCGGTGCTTCGCATGTTGATACCAATCCCCAATTTATTATTCAGCAAATTGAGGAGTTTAATTAAACTTTTAATTATTCCTGAGATTTATTTTAAAATATAATATTTATTGGCGAATCTCGGGTTATTTTTAAGCTCATCTCGGGTTATTTTTAAGCTCAAGATCATCTTCTAGACTCTCTACCAATTCCACCGGCACTGGCAAATCCACCGTATCCCCCAGTTCCAAAGTCAGGACTTCCCTCTCGTTTACGTTTACTTCTTTGAGCCTCATTGCAACGTGGAGATAAAGTTGTAGAAGGATCTAGTGTACTGCTTTCTTCTTGAACTTTGACAACTTGGATTGAGCCATTTTGAGCGGCAAGTTGAAGAGCGGTCTTTCCATCTTCATCAATCGCTTCAATATTTGCTGTGTTTTCTAATAGAATTTTGACAACTTCACTGTTGTTATATTCAACGGCAAGTTGAAGAGCAGTCTTTCCATCTTCATCAATCGATTCAATATCTGCTGTGTTTTCTAATAGAATTTTGACAACTTCACCGTTGTTATATTCAGCGGCAAGGTGAAGAGCAGTCTTTCCATCTTCATCAGTCGCTTCAATATTTGCTCCCTTTTCTAATAGAACCTCTACAACTTCACTCTTGTTATATTCAGCGGCAAGGTGAAGAGCAGTCTTTCCATCTTCATCAATCACTTCAATATTTGCTCCTTTTTCTAATAGAACTTTGACAACTTGGACGCAGCCATTTTGAGCGGCAATGTGAAGAGCAGTCTTTCCATCTTCATCAGTCGCTTCAATATTTGCTCCTTTTTCTAATAGAACTTTGACAACTTGGACGCAGCCATCTTGAGCGGCAATGTGAAGAGCAGTCATACCCTCATTATCAAATGCTTCAATCTTTGCTCCTTTTTCCAATAGAACTTCGACAATTTTGGAGGAGCCATATTCAGCAGCATGGTGAAGAGCAGTCTTTCCATCTTCATCAACCGCTTCACTATTTGCTCCCTTTTCTAATAGAACTTTGACAACTTTGAAACAGCCATTTTGAGCGGCAATGTGAAGAGCGGACTTTCTATCTTCTTCATTTGCTTCAATATTTGCTCCATTTTCTAATAGAATTTCGACAATTTTGGCATAGTCCTTTTCAGCCGCAATGTGAAGAGGATTTAATCGTTCTGCGTAGACCTGATCCACCTTAAATCCTGCATCAATCAATAGCTGAGCGCATTTGGTATAACCATTTTTACAAGCCATAAAAAGAAGTGTAAATCCATTTGGGAGGCTGAGATTTAAATTATTAATACTCAAAATTGGGATAATTGCTTTTAAGAGATCTGCATTATTTTCATTTATGATATAAGGCAATAATTTTTGTTTAAAAATCATTTTGCCTAAAGCTTCTTTACCATCTTTATCGGTTTCATCTTGATGAATTTCTTGATATTTTTTTAAAATATTTAATAATAATTCTTTATTATCTTCAAGAGTTATTATTTGAAGGAGAGTATGAGACTCATTATTTTTTTCGGTAATTTTGTCAAGTAATTCTGGCATGCTGTCAAGGACTATTTGCAAAGCTTCTTCGCTAAATTTATATAAAATTTTAGCTAAATTTTCTCCAGAACCATTTTTTATTTCTAGAATATCAGGAATAATGGTAAGCAATTCTTTAATTTTATTTTCGTCTTCCTCTATTAAAAAGAGTTTTTCTAGGAGTTCATTTAATGATTTTGAGGCAGTTCCATCAAGATTTCTTGAAGGTTCGTTGAAATTTATCGATAGCAATTGTTTTTTGGACTTTATTTTACTTGCTATCGAATCTAATATTGGTTTTTCATGCATAAATCCATCTTTAACTTCTAGTGATCCATTTGTATTTATATAGAAAAAATCTTCAAAACTTTCTCTATTACTTTCTTTAAATTTTTTATCAAATTTACGGAAATAAGAATAACTGTTATCACTTGTCTTATAGCCATATAAAATATTTCTTAAAGTAACTAGACCCGCAAGCATTTTACTTTTTTGCGTGTTTCGCGTTTCTTCATCGAGTGCGCTAGATCCTTTAGCAGTAAATAAATCTACTAGATTATTAATTTTTCCATAATCAAGCTTTGAAGATTCATCCCCCGATTTTGAGTTATCTTTAAATAGATTTTTTGGATCTATAAGATGTTCTAGATAATTATATTCTTGCGCTTCAATTCTCGATAATTCTTTTTTAAATCTTTGGGTTGGAATTGTTGTTGAATATTTTTTTTCTAATGCGTCTGGAAGTATTAAATATGAGGCGCTTATATTGTAACCTTCAAACTCATAATTTTCTTCACCCTTATAATTTTTAGTTGAAATATCATTTAGAGTTATATCAAAACCAAGACCTTTGGCTGCTTTTATAAATTTATCAATTTCTTCAAAATGTATTTTTTTTGACTCCTCTCCTCTGAGAGATTGATAGTCTGCAATTAATTGCGTAATCGGGCTTTCTATTTGTTTTTTAACTTGATTGCTAAGATTGTAACCAAAATCTAATATTATCCTTAATGGTATGTATTTTTGTGGCTTAGTAAAACCAGGATCGGTTGTGCCAATACTATTATTTATCCTAAGAGATTCTTCTATGGATGGGCGTATATGAATCTGTACATTTTTTTTTACTTTTGAGGCTAATTGTGCAGAAAAGATAGCGATAACGGATTTTATAGAATCTACTTCTGGTGATAATTTTTTTAATGCAAAAATTGCATCCTTAACTCTTTCTGTTGTTCCGTCGATGCAAGCAAATTGAACCTGATTAAGGCCCTGTTGATTAATGCCCCCTGGGAAAACTGATAAAATATTTTTAATGTCATTGATATTGTCTTTTTGGTCTTCGAGATCATTATTATTTATTTTTGATTCGGTTTTTATTACCAATCTTGCTAAGTAGTTGTTTAGAACTTTTGCCAGCTGTTCAAGAGCTTGTTTATCTCTATCGGCAACACTTAGGCTCTTTAATAGATTTGGATTATTATCATTAACATCACCACTAGTATCATTAAAGTTAAGAAGAATATTTTTGACATCTGGATCACAATTCTCAGGGTTTCCATCGTTAGAAAATTTAGTTAAAAAATATTTTTTATAACATTGCAGAGTCATGTTAATTGACTCTTTGATTGATTTTGACGTGTCTGAATCATTTATTCCAAAAGATACGTAATGTTCTTTTATTTTTCTAAGATCCTCTTCCAAAAGAGCTGATTTTTTATTGGTAGTAAATTTCTCAGATTCTAATTTATTATTTTTAATAAGTAATTCTAAGCTATCTTTTAAATCACCTTCATCTCCCGAAGCTTCATTTAAATAGGTATCAAATATTTGTGTAATATTTAATTTTTTAGATTTAGAAGATTCAGCAGGCAGGGGAACTTCATTTTGCATATTTTATGAATAAAAATTAGATACAGTTTTAAAGAAGATTTTCCTTAATTGTTTTTAACAAGAATTTATATAGAATTATTTTTTTATGTTTTAAATCTAGATTTATTTTATTTTAAATACAAAATATATTTTTCATGCGTTAAACCATTAAATTTTACTAATCTTCATTTTTTAAAGATTCTTATTTCAAAAAACAGTCTTTGTTTTAGTGCGACTTATAAAATATTTTGGTTAATTTATAATCCTTAAGTGATAATTTTTATTGGAAATGTTATTATAGGCAATTTTGATATTAAAAAATCTTTACCAACTCATCAATGTTAGTGGTATAATGATTGGAGCGTTGATTACACTGCATTTCCCAGTTGCGTTTTACTCCTTGAATGGCATAAAAAATACTATTTTTGGTAAATGTTTTATTAATTTTTTCCATGGTTTGTTGAATTATTTCAGATTTAGAATTAGTCAATGAGGCTTGCGAAAAAAGATTATATTGCAAATAATTTTCATCAACTAAATCGATCAACATAATTCCAGCTTTTTTATAAGCATAACCTTGAAGATAAATCTCATCGATAATTTTTATAGCGGATTTAATAATCTCAGAAACATTATTGGTTGGCCAATTGAAGCTATAAGTTTTGCCTTGGCAATATTGATTTGCTGAAGAAAAAGGATTAGTACGAATATAAACATAAATTGCTTGCGCTTTGGTTTTTTGAAGGCGCATTTTCTGACAAGCGCGAAGAGCGTAATTACTAATTGCTTCCTGCAATTCGCTTTTTAGAAAAACATTTTTGCCAAATGATTTTGATGATAAAATATTTTTGCGCGATTTAATTTCTTCAAGAGCTAAACAAGAAACCCCACGCAATTCGTAAACAATTCGCTCGCCAATTACGCCAATAATTTTTCTAACAAGTTTAGAATCGGCATTACGCAATTCAAGTCCATTAAAGATTCCAATTGAATTTAATTTTTGCGTAAGACCTTTGCCAATTCCCCAAATATCTTCAATTTTAGTTTTTGCTAAAACTTGTAATTGCAATTCTAAATTTTGCAAATCACAAACATGATTAGGCGCTAGATTATCAATATTTTTTTTAGCAATTTTATTAGCAATTTTGGCAAGAGTTTTGGTTGGGGCAATGCCAATTGAAGTTGGAATGCCAAGCCATTTATTAATCTTACAACGAACTTCGCTACATATTTTAAAACTATCGCCAAAAGCAATATTATCAAGGCGCAAAAATGCCTCATCAATTGAATAAATTTCTAAATCAGGAATCATCATAGTTAATGAGTTCATAACACGATTGGAGATATCGCCGTAAAGAGTATAATTGGAAGAAAAAACCGCGACATTTTTTTGTTTAATTAAATCACGAAATTTGAAAAGTGGTGCGCCCATTTCAATGCCCAAATCTTTTGCTTCATTAGAGCGAGCGATAATACAGCCATCATTATTTGATAAAACTATAATTGGTTTATTTGTTAAATGTGGTTGAAAAATTCTTTCACATGAAGCGTAAAAATTATTACAATCAACAAGAGCAAATATTGGCGAATTTAACATAATTATTTACAACGGAAATATTATTTTAAAGTAAAAATAGTTAATTAATTTTTTATTTCTTAACATGTATTACTTTTATTAAAGTTTATGAATAACATTGGTAACCACTCCCCAAATTACATTTTCATTAAAATCATGAATTGGAATTGGTTGATATTTTTTATTTTCAGGCATTAAAAATATTCCTTGTTTATTCTTGCAAAACCTTTTAACCGTAAGCTCTCCATTAATTGAGGCAATCACAATATTATTATTTTTAACTTCTAAGCTACGATCAACTACTAAAATATCTTCGGGATTAATTCCGGCATTAATCATCGAATCGCCAACAACTTTAACTAAAAAAGTTGCGGTTGGATGTTTAATTAGATGTTTATTTAAGTCGATATTTTCACAAATATAATCATCAGCTGCAGAAGGAAAACCAGCACTTACCGCGCAATTATAAAATGGCAAATTATAACCTTTATTTTCGATATATTCACTAATTTTGCCAAGCAAACTTACGGGAACGCGAAGTGGTTTTGTGCTTTCACAATATTTACCTTGACCTTTGGGACGACCTGCGCCGACTCTACAACCACCACTAACCATTTATTCTCCTAAGTATGTTTTAGTTAAAATTTAAATAACTTTTTTAGATTAATGTACATTATTCAAAAACACAAATAATTTTTTTATAATTTAAAATTCCATAACTTAGATTCCTTAATTATTACAACCTAAAATTACAAATTTAAAATATGACATAATTCTTTAAAACAAAAAATAACTAATTTTAATGATAAAAAAATTTTTATTTTAACATAATTTAAAAACTTATAATTAGAAATTTAATTATTTTTATTTAAACAAAATAAAAAATTCGTTACTAATCAACAATAAAAAAATGACAAAAAAACAATAAATGAAAGATCACCATCACCTCTGGAAGAATGGGAAGCTGGACCGAGAATGCGAGATATAGATGGCGGCGTAGCAACTTCAGAAAGAAATAATCGCGTAGCAACTTCAGAAGGAAATAATGGCGCAGCGGCAGGAGGGTCTCTTCTCAGAAGAGCTGTATATTTTGGCTCACCGACATCTGTAGTTGATGTACTAAATACCAAAGCCCAACAGCGATCCCCTAATGATAATTCTCCTGAGCCACAAGGTCAATTTTTTGAAGATTTTTCTGAACCACAAGGACCTACTCAAGAAAGAAAAAAAGAGAGTCAAGTTGAAAAGATCATGCGTTTTAGACGTCAACTAGATGAAGAAAAAGAAAAAGAAAGACTTGAAAAACTCGAGGAATCCCTTCGTAAAAGAAAGGCTGACGATAAAGAATATGATCGACGGAAATTATTAGCTAAAGAAGCACTGCAAGAAAATCCACCATCTTCTCCTCCTGAGTCAGGATTTTCTATAGCACCACTTCATCTGCCAGGTAGGTTTGGGGGGAATCGCAAACATATGGCGACTGAAGTTGGTGTTGAACCGGACGGTCATCATGAACGTGATGAAAATTTTACAGTGCTGCTAACTAAATTAAATGAAAAAGAAAATGCAGCAGCTAAGCTAAGTTATGAAGAATATAAACAAAGAAGAAGAGAAGAAGAGTTGCAGGGGATGGATAAAAAAAGAAAAGCAGAGGGTAATGAAGAAAAAGATGGCAACCAAAAAGATCCGCATCAAGGAAATGGTGGCGATAAAGATCCTGGTCATGGAAATGGTGGAGGATCTAGCAGTAAAGGAAATGGTGGTTACCAAGGCTCGAGTAGTCATGGAAATGGTGGTTACCAAAGAGGTGCTGGCGGTGGTTATAGCCAAGGAAGGTAATATAATCTTAGAAAGTTTAAGATAAATATTTTGTAACCACGCAAAATATTTTATCTTATAAAATTTTGCCTTGAAATTTTACTTTGAAATTTTGCCTTGAAATTTTTTAATCAATTCTAAATTTTGACAATTTGCGCAAGCTTATGAAAAAATATCTAGGAAAAAATCTTCGGTACTTTTTTAATTTGAATTTTTTTCTTTAATCTCTTCTAATTCAAGCCATCTATTTTCAAGTTTTTGAATTTCATTTTGATGCTTAGATATTTCTAGACTAATATTGGCAAAATCGTTGGGGTTGTAGTTGTCACAATTTACTAATTCTTCGCTTAATTGTAAAATATTTTGATTAAGTTTAGTAATTTTTTCATTGATTTTTTCTTGCTCTAAGCCCATTTTATATGAAAAAATAAATTGCTGATTATTTATAAAATTTTTATTTTTTTCGAATATTCTTTGATTGCTTGATGAATTTTTTATTAAAATTTCATTAGCAATTTCATTAAAATTAATATTTAATTTTTTTTGATTTTTTTGTTTAAACTCGATGTAATCAGTATATCCGCCAAGATGTTGATTGATAATTCCATCACCTTCAAAAGCAAGAATGCTGGTAGCAACATTATCTAAAAAATCACGATCATGAGAAACCACGATTAGCGTGCCTTGATAAGCTTCAAGATAATCTTGCAAAATATCTAGCGTATCCATATCAAGATCATTAGTTGGCTCGTCAAGAATCATAAAATTTCCAGGATTTGCTAAGGTTTTAGCTAAGAGTAGACGATTTTGTTGACCTCCCGAAAGGCTTGAAACTAAAGTGTCGCGCTCATCAGGGTTAAAAGCAAAATCCTGCAAATATCCACAAATATGGCGAGTCTTGCCATTAGCTAATTGCACATAATCGCCACCGCTATCGCAAAGAATTTCTTGAATAGTATTTTGCGGTTTAATGGCACTTCTTAATTGATCGAAATAAGAAAATGAAATATCACGAGCCATTTTAATTTTACCAGTAGTTGGAAAAATTTCGCCAATCATTAATTTTAAAAAAGTTGATTTTCCTGCGCCATTACGACCAATAATTCCAATTCTTTCTTGTCTTAATATCTTTAATGATAATTTATTAATAATTACTAACTTTTGTGAATTATTAACTATTTCATAACTAACATTATTAAGATTCATTATTAATTGCGGAGAGTCTTCTTCATAATCACTGACATTAATTTTTATAGATTTTTGATTGGCATTGACAATTTTGCGCTGGTTGGCAAGTTTAGTTTTTAAATCGCCAAGGAGGTGAAGTCTACCAATATTTCTTTTGCGTCTACCGGTAACTCCTGTTTGAAGCCATTGACTTTCCATTTCAACTTTCTTTTGTAAATTTTCGATTGATCTTTGCTCATGTTCAACGATATTTTGGGACCATTCGTCAAAATTTTTATAACCTTGCAAATTGACCTTGATTTGACCAGCGCGAATCCAAAATACTTTGTTAGAAATCTTTTCTAGAAATTTACGATCATGAGAAATTACTACCATTGCGCCATTATAGCTTTGCAAATAATTTTCTAACCATTCGATAACTTCTAAATCAAGATGGTTAGTTGGCTCATCAAGTAATAAAATATCTGGCTCAAGAGCAAGTGCGAATGCGAGATGAACTCTTCGAGCTTGTCCACCAGAAAGATTGTGGGTGAGGGCGGTTTTATCAATTTTTAGATTTTCGCAAATTATGTCGATAAGATATTTTTTATGTTCATCAAGCTTTAAGCCATTGCAAATAAAGTCTTCAATAGAAATATTGCTAGGAAGTTTTTCATTCTGGGTTAAATAGCCTAGAATTGAATTAGGCATTTGAAATCGATTTCCACAATCAATCTCAAAGCGATTGGCAATGGCATTCATAAGGGTAGTTTTGCCAACGCCATTTTTGCCAATCAAACAAATTCGATCTTTTTCAAAGAGATGTAAATCGAGATTTTCAAATAAAACTTTTTTTGCGAATGAAATTGTTGCTTGCCTAAGAGATAAAACTGGGTGTTTACTCATTAAATTTTTTACTTTAGAAATTGAAATTGATATTATATAATATATTAAAAAAATAATTTTATTAAATTCTATGACAAAAAAACAAATTGCCAAGGGCCATTTTAATGCTGAAATTATAACCCTTAATAACGGCTTAAGACTTAGTGTAGACGAAATGCCAGAAGTTGAAACGGTTTCAATTGGAGTATTTGTAAATACAGGTAGTCGTAATGAAAACTTAAAAACCAACGGTATTTCACATTTTCTTGAACATATGGCTTTCAAGGGAACCATAACTCGAAATGCCAAACAAATCGCTGAAGAATTTGAAGGAATTGGTGGACATATTAACGCTTATACTTCTAAGGAAAAAACTGTTTATTACGTAAAAGTATTAAAAAAATATAGCGAATTTGCCATTGAGTTTCTAGCGGATATTTTACAAAATTCAATTTTTGATAAAACCGAATTAGAAAAAGAACGTGGAGTTATTTTGCAAGAAATAGCCATGACCAATGATGCTCCAGACGATATTATTTTTGATTATTTTCAACATACTGCATTTCCAAAACAAGAATTAGGACGGTCAATTTTAGGAGAAATTGATAACGTAAAAAATTTTACGCGTAACGATTTTATTAAATATATAAAAAATCAATATAACTTCTCAAGCATTGCAGTTGTAGCGTCAGGAAATATTAAAAAAGATGATTTATTAAAATGGACAAAAAAATATTTTAATAATTTAAGTGAGAATAAAATTTCCAAACCCAAAGCTGCAAAATATCTTGGAGGTGAATTTCGTAAAGAAAAAAAATTAGAACAAGTTAATATGGTTCTTGGTTTTAAAGGCATATCCTATCACGATAAAAATTATTATAAGGCGCAAACTTTAGCGATGATCTTGGGTGGAGGAATGTCGTCGAGATTATTTCAAGAAGTCCGCGAAAATTTAGGTTTAGCTTATTCGATATATGCTTTTAACAGCTGTTATGATGACACGGGATTATTTGCAATTTATGCAGGAACAACTCCCGAAAAATGTGATCAACTTTTAGAAACAACTAAAAAAGAAATTAGCAAAATTTGTCAAAAAATTACCAAAGAAGAATTGCAAAGAGTAATTACACAATTTCAAGCTAGTTTATTAATGGCTAAGGAAAGCACAAGCTCTAGGATGCAAAGACGTGGAATTGATATAGTTTCATTAAATAAAATTGTCAGCGATGATGAAATTAATAAAGCTTTGCAAGAAATTACACTTAAAAATTTAACTGATTTCGCACAAGAAACTTTCTATAATTCTAAACCAACAATTGCGATGATTGGTAAGGTAAAAAAAATTAAAGATTTTTCAATCTAAATTTAAAAATCTTTAAAAAAGTTACTTGCAAAAATTTTGTTTTTAAGGCAAAAATAAATAATATTTTTTTTAAAACAAATTAGGATTTTATGAATTTAAGCAATAATGCATTATCATTAGAGATTGATAAAAATGGCGTTGCTAATTTAATTTTTGATGCATGCAATCAAAAGGTCAATAAACTTTCTATTCAGGTTTTAGAAGAGTTTGAGAAGTATATTGAGCAAATAAAAAATGATTCCAAAGTAAAAATTTTAATAATTTCATCCGCTAAAAAAGACAATTTTATTGCAGGTGCAGATATCAATGAAATTAAGGCAATTAATGATAAAAAAGATGCTCAGCAAAAAATTTCGCGTGGTCAAAATATTTTAGATAAAATTTCAAATTTAAGAATCCCAACAATTGCAGTTATCCGTGGATCTTGTTTGGGTGGCGGATTGGAATTGGCTCTTGCTTGCCAATATCGCGTAGGAATTATTCATTCAAAAACTATATTTGGATTGCCTGAAGTTAATCTTGGAGTAATACCGGGATTTGGTGGAACACTTCGTTTGCCATCTTTAGTTGGCCTTGAAGAGTCATTAAAAATTATTCTTTCAGGCAAATCAATTGACGTTAACAAAGCTTTGAAAATTGGTTTAATTGATGTTGCATTTCATAATGAATTTATTGAAGAAAAATTGCCAGAATTTACTAAGGAAATTCTTGGCAATCCTTTAAAAAATAATTATTTAAAAGTACGAGCTGATTCTTTAAAAAAACGTATAATTTTTGAAAATTTATTATTAAAAAAACATTTAATTTTTCATTTCGTTAATAAGGATTTATGGGATAAAACTAAGGGTCAATATTTAGCGCCATTTTATGCGTTAGAAGTAATTCGCAAAACCTATGGTAAAAAAGTAAATAAACGAACTTTAGGTATTGAAAGAGAAGCTTTCGTAGAATTGGTAATTGGAGAAATTTCTAAAAATTTAATTGAAATATTTTTTACCAATGAAGCGTTAAAAAAAGATTATATTGGCGAAGATACGAAAAATTTTTCTATACAAAACGTAGCATTACTTGGTGCAGGAATAATGGGCGGAGGAATAGCATGGATATTTGCTAATAATAACATTAAAATTCGTATAAAAGATATTTCACAAAAAGCCATTGCTTTAGGTTATAATCAAGTTTTAAAAAATTTTAATTTCCTTAAAAAAATTAGAAAACTTAATGAATCGCAAGTTAACATGAAGATTGCCAATATAAGCTCTGGACTTGATTTTACTGGGTTTGATAATGTTGATTTAGTAATTGAAGCAGTTATTGAAAATATCGATATTAAAAATCGTACCTTAATTGAAGTTGAAAAATTTGTAAAAAATGAAACAATAATTGTCTCAAATACTTCTTCATTATCTATTTCACAAATGGCCAAATCCCTACAAAACCCTAGTCGTTTCGCCGGTATGCATTTTTTTAATCCTGTAAATCGGATGCCATTAGTTGAAATAATTCGTGGACAAGAAACTAATGAAAAAACAATTTCGCAATTAGTTATGATCGCCAGAAATCTGGGTAAAACACCAATCGTTGTTAAGGATGTTGCGGGATTTTTAGTAAATAGAATTTTATTACCTTATATTCTTGAAGCAACTTATCTTGCGCAAGAAGGTGCTAAAATTGTTGACATAGATTACGCCTTGGAAAGATTTGGCATGCCGATGGGACCTTTTATTCTAGCTGATACTGTAGGAATTGATGTGGGTTTAAAGGTTATGCATTCTTTGTTCGAGGCTTATGGTTCGAGAATGCAAATTTCTCAATTCATGGCTGAATTTGAAAATCATCGCGAGCTTCTCGGAAAAAAAACCCAAAAAGGTTTCTATATTTATGATGAAAAAAAATCTTCCAAAAAACCAATTTACAACATTGCAATAGATAAAATTCTTTCTGATATAAAGCAAAAAAATAATCTAAAAAATACTGATTTTTCTTATAATCAAATACTTGAAAGAGCGATGTTGGTGATGATTAATGAATCATCAAAATGCTTAGAAGAAAATGTTGTAAAAAATTCGGCCTATCTTGATATGGCAATGATTATTGGTGCAGGATTTCCAGCTTTTCGAGGAGGGGTATTACGTTATGCTGATACAATTGGTTCATCAAATATTGTTACAAAATTACAAGCTCTTGAGGATAAGTTTGGCAAGCGTTATAAAGCTAGCGATTTACTAATTAAAATGGCTAACAATAATCAAAAATTTTACCAATGAGAATAATCGGTATCGATCCGGGCCTCACAAAAACAGGAGTTGGCATTATTGATATTAAAAATAATATTGCTTATTATGTTTCGTCAGCAACTATTTATTCCTCACCTTCTCAACAACTTTCAGTAAGACTAAAGCATTTTCACGATAATTTAACAGAAATTATTAAATATTATCAGCCAAATGTTTCGGCGATTGAGGAAATTTTTTTAAATTCAAATCCACTGTCCTCCCTTAAGCTAGGCCATGCTCGTGGATCATTAATTCTTAGTTTAGCATTGGGTAATTTAGAAGTTTACGAATATTCTACTACGCAAATTAAGAAAACTGTTTCTGGAGTTGGAAGGGCTGATAAAAATCAAATAAAAATGATGGTAAAAATAATTTTACCTAATGCCCAATTTAAAACTGAAGATGAGGCAGATGCTTTAGCTGTAGCGCTAACTCATTATCAACATATCGATAAATTTTAAAAATAATATCACGTAACTTCATGTAAAATAATTACCTAGAAAGTTGAATTGGCATTATCTAAGTTGTTCATTATTTTCGTTGATTTTATCATTCATTTGTTGATAGTTTTTAATCGCTGATAAAATATTTTTACCATTTCCTGCTGGACTAGTTTGAACATCGGAATCGTTTAAAGATTGAGTAGTTTCCGTTTTCTTCAGCAATGATTTTTCTTTTGACCCTTTTTTCTTAATCAAGGCAATAACCGCTTTACCTTCAACAACTGAGTTAGATCCTAAGATGAAAGTTTGATTGGGTCTCAATTCAAATTCACTTTCAACTATATTGCTATTCAAATCAACTCTTGGAGCCGTAGTTTCATCTTTTTTTCCAGATAAAATTTTCCATTTACTTAAATTCATTTTCCACCTAATCTTGATGCGATCATTAACAATACTTGAAACATAAATTTCTTTTTGTTCATTATTTGTGGTTGTAGAAATTTTTTGATCATTGAGCCAAATAACCCAATCATTCGGAGCAAAATAAATTACCGAGCCAAGGTAAATATATGATTTTTCATTTTCCTCAACTTCGTTTTCCTCATTTTTTTCTACTTCTTCTGCGGGAGTTATTTTTTCTATTTTATCAAGACCTTCTGGAACATAAATTTGATTATTTTTTAATGAATCAATTGCTCGATTAATATTACCAAGCTCTTTATTATCAAACATCAAAGCCTCGACTTGAGTGCCATTTGGATCGCCAAAAATATTGCTAATTGAGTTAGAAATACTTGCTGCAGATATTTGCCCTAAGCTGTTATTTTGAATCGCAATTGGATTTGGGATTCCAGCTTGCATTGGAGGTTGCGGTGGATTTGTTGATAACGCAGATGCTGTTGGCGATTGCATTGAAGGTTGCGGTGGATTTGCTGGTAATGCAGATGCTGTTGGCGATTGCATTGAAGGTTGTGGATAGTTAGCGATATCGTTTTTAATTGCGCTTGAGTCATTGATAGCCGGTGTTGGTTGGGGTGGTTTTATTGGTGATTGAGCTAGTGACTTTTTGTTTAAAAAAATAACTATTATCAATAAAAAAATAAAAGAAAGTTGGCAAGTCAATTTTAAATTAATTTGATTTTTTTTTAAATAAAATTTCATTGATTAGGTGATGATTCCATTTTAATTATTGATGATTTTCGTGAAGCATTATTTTTAGTTTTATCTTCTTCCTTAAATGCATACCAGTAAAATTCGACTTTAGCAATAATATTGCCATTTCCAGACCCAGCGCTGATGCTTACTAAATTATCCTCACTATATTCCTTATCTTTACGAATATCAAAAATTGTAAGAATTGTAAAACCATTTAATGATTTTAAAAATTCTCTAACAAATAAAAAAACTCGATCATCTGTGTAAGCTCTGAAATTTAGAGTTACAGTTGTTAATAATACTGAAAAAGATTTTAATTTAAATGGCTCATCCTTCAAATTTTCTGGTACTGCAATTTTAATTTCTCGTGAGGTTATGTTATATTTATCACCTATTGTTTTAAGCTTAATATTAATTTCATCCATTTTAATTCCCGAAAAGTTTGTACGTTTTTCTTTGGAAATTTGTGTATATAAATCTTTATATTTTTTTGCTTTTGAAGATTTACCAATGATCGACTGAGTTTTAGATTTTATTAAATCAGTTTCGCTATTAATTTTATTGGTTTGTTCTCTTGATGATTTGATTTGATAGATAGAAA